>JAJZEQ010000278.1 GCA_021851345.1 Pseudomonadota bacterium | reverse complement strand
CAGCCAGCCGAGGTACATCGAGAACAGCAACAGCGAAATGCTGTCGCCCCACGACAGCGGATGCAGGATGAACTGGCTGGCGTAGAGCTGCGTGAGCGCCTTGAGCTGGAAATTGAGCAGCTGCAGGCTGAGGGTGATGATCAGCCAGGCCATGATCCCGCCGAGCAGTCCCTGCGCTGCGCCGAAATACAGGAACGGGCGGCGGATGAAGCCGTTGGTCGCGCCTATCAGTTTGGAAACTTCGATCTCGCTGCTTTGAGTCAGGATTTGCAGGCGGATGGTGTTGAACGTGATCGCGACCAACGCCAGGCTGAGCAGGCCGGCCAGGATCAATACCAGCATGCGCCCGAATTTGAGCAACGCCTCCAGCTTGTAAGCCCATGCCGAATCGAGCTGTGCCTGTTCCACTTTGGGCAGCTTCGCCAGTTCGTTGCGCAGCGTTTCCAGCGCCTGCGCCTGCACGGGTTTGGGATAAATGACGAAGGCATCCGGCAGCGGATTCTGCTGCAGGCCGCCGATCACGTCGGCAAGGCCGGTGCTTTGCTTGAGCTGCTCCAGCGCAGCCGCGCGGGAGACAAATTCGACGCGGTCTATGGCCGGGTTTTGCGCGAGCTGCGCGCGCAATTTGCCGATCTCTTCGGTTTTTGCATCCAGGCTCAGGAACAGGCTGATTTGCGGAGTGCCGGAGAGTTGCGTGACCAGGCCCTGCACGTTTTGCAGCAGCAAGTACATGCCGGCGGGCAAGCTGAGCGCGATGCCGATGGCCAGGATATTGAAGAATCCTCCCAGCCGCGAAGAGAAGATGCGGCGCAGTGCGGTGCGCAAAACGGCCAGGTGTTGTACGAGTCCGCGCATCATGCCTGTCCCGGGCGCGCCGCAGTGGATTTTACCGGGCCTGCCGGGGGCATGGCGGGCTGCAATTCACCGTGCTTCAGCTCAATGGTGCGCACTCTGGTGTCCTGAAGCACGCTGGTGTCGTGGGTCGAGATCAGCAGCGTGGCGCCGACCTGGTGGAAAGACTTGAATATCGCCATGATCTCCTGCGCGTAAGCGGCATCCAGATTGCCCGTGGGTTCGTCGGCCAGCAGGATGGACGGGCGGTTCACGATGGCGCGCGCGATGCACAGGCGCTGCTGTTCGCCGCCCGACAAGGCGATCGGATGGGATTTTTCGCGCTTGAGCAGCCCGACTTTGTCGAGCGCGGCGCGCACCCGCTTGCTGCTCTCGCGATGGTCGAAACCGCAGATCTGCAGCGGCAGCAGCACATTGTCGAACGCGTTGCGGTCAAACAGCAGTTTGTGGTCCTGAAAGATGATGCCCAGATTGCGGCGCAGATAAGGCAGGGCGTGTTCCTTCAGCACGCCCACATTCTGGTTGTTCACCAGCACGCTGCCGGAGTTCGGGCGCTCGATCGCCGCGATCAATTTGAGCAGCGTGCTCTTGCCGGCGCCCGAGTGGCCGGCGAGGAATACCATTTCGCCGGCAGCGATCCTGAACGACACGTTCTTCAGTGCCTGATAGCCGCCCGGGTAACGCTTGTTGACCTGACTGAAGGAAATCATTTTAATTGTTAAACCGTGTCCACGAAAAACACGAAACACACGAAAAATGGACGTGGGGCAATTTCGTGCCCAGCCACTTGGCGACCGTTCTTTGGTCGCTTAGTGGAATGGCTAGTAGTTCTATCAGCTTTTCGTGGATGAAAGTTTTTCTCACTCGTCCAGCCCCAGCAGCGCCGCAACAAAATCTTCCGCTACAAATGGACGCAGATCATCCAGTGCTTCGCCCACGCCTATGAAGCGTACCGGGATCGGGTGCGCCCGGCCACGATTGATATGGGCAATTGCGGCGATCACGCCGCCCTTGGCGGTGCCGTCCAGTTTGGTGAGTATCAGTCCGGTTACGCCCAGTGCCTGGTCGAATGCCTTCACCTGGCTGAGCGCGTTCTGCCCGGTGTTGGCATCCAGCACCAGCAGCACTTCGTGGGGCGCATCGGGCAAGGCCTTGGAGATCACGCGCTTGACCTTTTTGATTTCTTCCATCAGGTGCGCCTGGGTGGTGAGCCGTCCCGCGGTATCGGCCAGCACCACATCGATGTTGCGGGCTTGCGCGGACTGTACTGCGTCATAGATCACCGCGGCAGAATCGCCGCCTTGTTGCGAGATCACCGTCACTTTGTTGCGTTCGCCCCAGGCCATCAGTTGTTCGCGCGCCGCGGCGCGAAAGGTATCGCCTGCGGCCAGCATCACCGACAAGCCCTGGCCTTGCAGATATTTCGCAAGCTTGCCGATCGAAGTGGTCTTTCCGGCACCGTTCACCCCCACCATCATGATGACGAAAGGCTTGCGGGCTTGAATTTGGGCTGGGGCATGCAGCGGTTGCGCCAGGGGTTTGAGCAGCTTGAGCAGGCAATGCGCGAGTGCGTCCCTGAGTTCCGCGGCCTCGCTCAAGCGCTGTTCCTTGACGCGGTGGCGCAGATCGGCGAGCAGGGCGCGCGTCGCATCCATGCCGACATCAGCGCTGATCAGTATGGTTTCCAGCTCCTCGTACAGGTCGTCGTCTATCCTGCCGCCGCCGGCGAACAGGCCGGTCAGCTGGCTGCCGGTGCGCGCCAGACCGGACCTCAGTTTCGTGATCCAGCCGGCGGGCTTTTCGCTCGCGGGTTCGGGTGAAAGATTTTTCAGGAAACTAAACATGGAATCGGTTGGTCGATGCAAGAGTGTGGTCGGAAGGCGGAAAAGTATCGCATAATGCACGCCGCATTTTATGCCGAATACACCTTACAGGGCTAGGGACATGAAAACTTATTTAATTTGCATCGCATTGTTGCTGGGCTGGTCGCAGAACGCCGCTCATGCGGAAACCTATGAACGCACGCTGGCAAACGGCTTGAAGGTGGTTGTCAAGGAAGACCACCGCGCGCCGGTGGTGGTGCAGCAGATATGGTACAAGGCCGGCAGCATGGATGAGAATACCGGCCTTACCGGTGTCGCGCATGCGCTCGAACACATGATGTTCAAGGGCACCAGGACTGTCCCCGCAGGGGAGTTTTCCCGGCGCATCGCGGCGGCCGGCGGGCGCGAGAACGCTTTTACCAATACCGATTACACCGCCTACTTCCAGCAACTGGATAAATCCCAATTGCCGCTGGCGATGAAGCTGGAGTCGGACCGGATGCACAACCTGAACCTGACCGCAAAGGAATTCGGCAAGGAGATCAAGGTGGTCATGGAGGAGCGGCGCATGCGCACCGATGATGAACCGCAATCGCTGATGAACGAGATCATGATGGCGACGATCTATGAGGAGCATCCTTATCATCATCCGGTGATCGGCTGGATGAATGATCTTGAGGCCATGTCGGTAAACGATGTAAAGGAATGGTATACCCGCTGGTATGCGCCGAACAACGCCACGCTGGTGATCGCCGGGGATGTGAAGGCAGAAGAAGTGTTTGCGCTGGCGCAACGCTACTACGGTGCCATCCCCAAAAAGACGCTGCCGGTGCGCAGGCATTTTGTTGAACCCAAACAGATTGGCATCAAACGCGTGGTGGTGAAAGCGCCGGCCGAATTGCCGCAACTGGTAATGGCTTACCAGGCTCCCGCACTGCGGGATCCCAAACAGGATTGGGAGCCCTATGCCCTCGAGATGCTGGCGGGTGTGCTGGACGGCAACGAATCCGCGCGCCTCAACAAACATCTGGTGCGCGAGCAGCAAGTCGCCAGTGGAGCGGATGCGAATTATGATCCGACAACGCGCGGGCCGAGCCTGTTTACGCTGGAGGCCACACCGAGTACAGGCAAGACGGTGCAGGATGTCGAGGCTGCTTTGCGCGAACAGATCGCGCTGCTGGTGAAGAACGGCGTCGACGAGGATGAGTTGAAGCGCGTCAAGGCGCAAGTCATGGCGGGAGAAGTGTACAAGCTCGATTCGGTGTTCTACCAGGCGATGCAGATAGGTCAGATGGAGAGCATAGGGCTGGGTTACCAGGCGATTCCGGTGATGCTGGAAAAGCTCCAGGGAGTGACGGCAGCGCAAGTGCAGCAGGTCGCAAAGGAGGTTCTGCAGGATGACAATTTGACGGTTGCGGTGCTCGATCCCCAGCCGCTTTCCGGCAAGCCCAAACACAAGTCTGAAGGGGGGTCGTCAAATGTACGCTAAAACACTTGAGAAGCTACTGCGCAGTCAATCTGCTTTGTCGCGTGCTCGCTCACTCGTGAGCGCAGCGGTCGTAGCTTCAGCTACGGGTACCGCGCGGCCTACCCCTTGCGGGTGCGTCTATCATAACGATATGCCTCGTCGTTCGCTGCGCGGCTTCGCGCATATTGACTTGCTCGCTACGCTTCTGAAGCGTTTTAGTCAGCTGCTTTTTGCGGTGATTTGTTCTTCAACAGCCGTTGCATTTGCCACCCCCAACATCCAGCACTGGCAGAGCCCCAGCGGGGCCAAGGTGCTGTTCGTGGAAGATCATGACATCCCGATGCTGGATGTGGCGGTGAACTTCCAGGCGGGCAGCAGCTTTGACGCGCCAAACAAATCCGGCGTGGCCGGAATGACCCACGGGATGCTCGACTCCGGCTCGGACGGCTTGAGCGAGGATGAAATCTCGCGCGGCATGGCCGACATCGGGGCCGAATTTGGCGGTGGTTTTGATCCGGATCGTTCCAGCATCACGCTGCGCACCTTGAGCAGCGCCGAGCAGCGCGACAAGGCCCTGGACATCATGGCGCGTGTGCTGCAGCACCCGTTGTTTCCGGATGCGATCCTGGCGCGGGAGAAAGTGCGCCTGATCGCCGCCCTGAAAGAGGATGAAACCAAGCCGGAGAGCATCGCCGCGAAGGCCTTCCAGAAGGCGGTGTTCGGCACCCATCCTTATGCGCTGCCGGTTTCAGGTGATGTCAGCAGCGTTGAAAAAATAAACGTCCAGGACTTGAAAGACTTTTATCACTCGCATTACCAGGCTGCCTATGCAGTGGTTGCAATCATGGGCGATGCGACGCGCGCGCAGGCGGAAGCGATCGCGCAACAACTTACCGCCCGGTTGCCGCAATCCCCCGCGCCCGCCGCATTGCCCGGGGTCGTGATGAAAATAGCCGCAAGCGAGCAGCGTATCAGCCACCCTGCCACCCAGAGTCACATCCTGATCGGCGCGCCCGGCATGGACAGGACCGACCCGGATTATTTTCCGCTGTTTGTCGGCAATTACACGCTGGGCGGCGGCGGTTTCGTGTCGCGCCTGATGAACGAGGTGCGCGAGAAGAAAGGGCTGGCCTATAGCGTATACAGCTATTTCATGCCGCTCAAGCAGCCCGGCGCATTCCAGATCGGCCTGCAGACCAGGAAGGATCAGGCCGATGAAGCGCTGAAACTGGTGCGCAGCACGCTGGAAGATTTCATCGCCCATGGACCCACCGAAAAAGAATTGCAGGCTGCCAAGCAGAACATCATCGGGGGTTTTCCGCTGCGCATAGACAGCAACCGCAAGATACTCGACTACCTGAGTGTCATCGGTTTCTACGATCTGCCGCTGACCTACCTGGATGATTTCACCGGCAACGTCAACAAGGTGACGGTGGCGCAGATTCGCAGGGCATTTGCCAGCCACATCGATCCGCAGGCGATGGCGACGGTGATTGTGGGCGCTCCCGAAGGTGCTGCGAAATAGCAAGCCATAAGATAAACAAGGTCAGGATCATCGGCGGGGAGTTGCGCAGCCGGATGATCAGTTTCCCCGACGTGTCCGGGTTGCGTCCCACCCCGGATCGCGTGCGCGAGACCCTGTTCAACTGGCTGGGGCAGACATTGCACGGGCGCACCTGTCTGGATCTGTTTGCCGGCAGCGGCGCAATGGGATTTGAGGCCGCTTCGCGCGGGGCTGAGCGCGTGGATATGGTGGAATGGAACCGCATGGTTCTTCAAGCCTTGCAGGACAACCTGAAAAAATTGGCTTGCACGAATGTGTTCGTGCATGGCCAGGATGGGCTAGAATTCTCGCTTCGGGATGCACGCAGGTATGACGTGATCTTCATCGACCCGCCATATCAAAGCGATTATCTGCCCAGGCTGCTGGAAATACTGCCGCAACGACTGAATGAAAACGGGGTGGTGTATGTCGAGTCGGGCGCGGCGATAGAAATTCCGCTGCCGTGGCAGGTGCTGAAATCAGGCCGGGCCGGACAGGTGCATTACCAGTTGCTGCAAATTGAATAAATCCGCTTTTGTGGGATGGCAGGCTGGACACGGCGATGCGAAGCATTTTGGGCGGGCAGGGATGCTGCTCCGCGCTCCCGCACTTGGAGGGCTGCGTTCCACCGCGTCGCGCGGGCACCGCAAGGAGCCGCGCATAACCAGCGACTTGCCCGCTTGCGGGCTTATTGGGGTTTTCATATTTGATGACAATGACACATCTTTCGGAATGCGGTAAGGTGAAATTAAAAAACTGGCACGTCATTCCCGCGAATTCGGGGAATCCAGAATACCTCGTCATTGCAACAAGGCTTCAGCTGCGAGCGATGGCAGAAACACCTGTCATTGCGAGGAGGCGAAGCCGACGCGGCAATCCAGTAAAGCTGTCATTGCGAGAAGGCGTAGTCGACGTGGCAATCCAGATGGTTTAAAAAAATGTATCTTGGTCTTGCTGGATTGCTTCACTTCGTTCGCAATGACGGCAAGGCTGTCGTGAATTATGGAAGTATCAATAGTCGAATGGCTAGTAGTATCATCAGCGAATGACGCAGGCATATCAGGTTGATAGACCAGGAATGAGCGAGCACGCGACACCGCGAGCGATAGGGTCGCTGCTTAGCAGCGGGGAACCCAGCGGCCTACTCCTTGCGGGTGGATTCGCCCAGAAAAGTGGATTTTAAATGATCAAAGTTGTTTATCCGGGTACCTTCGATCCCATCACGCGCGGGCATGAGGATGTCGTGCGGCGCGCCGCCGGATTGTTCGGCGAGGTCATTGTCGCCGTGGCGGAAAGCCGCGCGCACACCCTGTTCAATCTGGCTGAACGCGTGGAGATCGCCAGCGTAGTGTTCAGAAGTTTCCCCAACGTGCGCGTGGAAGGCTTCAACGGATTATTGATGAATTTCGTGCAATTGCACGATGCGCGCGTGGTATTGCGCGGCTTGCGCGCGGTGTCGGATTTCGAATATGAGTTTCAGCTGGCGGGCATGAACCGCAATCTGTACCCTGAAATGGAAACCTTGTTCCTGACCCCGGCGGAACAGTACACATTCATCTCGGCCACGATGGTGCGCGAAGTCGCGCGTTTCGGCGGCGATGTCGGCAAGTTCGTGTCGCCCTATGTGATGGACAAATTGAAAAGCAAGTACAAGTCCCCGCAGGATTGAGCCGTTTCAGGCGTATCGTCCCGGGGTTGAAGAGTAAAGAGGAGAAGTAGCATGGCACTGATGATTACCGATGAATGCATCAATTGCGACGTGTGCGAGCCGGAGTGCCCGAACGACGCGATCTCGCAAGGCGATACCATTTATGTCATCGATCCCAACAAATGCACCGAATGCGTGGGCCACTACGATACGCCGCAATGCGTCGAGGTGTGTCCGGTGGATTGCATCCCGCTGAATCCGGAATACAAGGAAAGCAAGGAGCAGTTGCAGGGCAAGTACGAAAAACTGATGGCGGCGAAGGGCAAATAGCGCTGCCTGTACTTGAGTGAGATTTTTGATGTGGAGTGCGCATAACCTATCAGTAGTTGCACCAGACAAGTCTGCGCTTTGAGTAGGCGGCGACAGGTCACCGCACTCCAAACTAGCGTTACTTCCAGGCGCCCCGGATCGGCTCCGCATCCCGGCTCGCGCCCAGCGCGGGCAGATCATAGAAGTCCAGCAGCGTGCGCAGCACGCTGTAATGATCGATGCGCTGCGGACTGGTGCCCGGTTTCACCATCTGCCCCGCCAGTATCGTGACGATGCGGTTATCCCCGCGAAAATCGTCTTCATCCCAGGTGAGTATCAGCAAGCTGTTGTGTTTCATCGCCCAGTCAACGTATGGCGCGATATGCGTCTTCAGCCACTCGTCCGCCGCCTCGAAACTGCCGTCGTGCATGTCATTGTCCTGGTTCGGGATCACGAAGGACACCGTCGGCAACCCGGAAAAATCCCCCCGAGGAAAATTTGCAAAATCCGCAAAGCGCTGGTTGACTGAGGCAGGCAGCCGCGTGCCTTGCCAGTTTGCCGCGGGATTATGCTTGCGCTGATACGCGCCCGCCGCGCAGCTCAAGTCGCCGGTTGCGGGCAAGGACTCGGAAAAGGTCGCGAAGGTGTAGCCTCCATCCATTAAACTGGAAGCAAGGTTGTCATTGTTGAACGAGCCCAGGCAGGCATCGTTGCCGATGCCCTGCGTGGAGCCGGAAAACAGGGCCA
>JAJZEQ010000200.1 GCA_021851345.1 Pseudomonadota bacterium | reverse complement strand
GGTAGGGTCGGTTTGGGTCAACAGTAATCCCAATGGCATACCCGGATTGGCGAACGAATCTTTCCGCCAGAATAAAGTCTTTGCGGGCGGCAATCTCAACCTGGGATTCACGAATCTTGCCCTGGAATACGACAAGACCGGCTATGCGCCCTCCTACAGCGCGAAACTGGGGTTCCGTTTCTAGGGATAGCCTCTAACCAGTCCAAATGGACGGCCAGGACGGGAAACCGGCCTTGACCGTCCGTTTTTCATGCCGCCAATATCAGTGATGGGCTGGGTGCAACTTCGGGAAAATCCAGCCGCCATGTTTTCCCGTCGCAGCGCACATCCAGTCCATCGCAATCCACGCCGATAGCCTGCATATCGAAAGCCTCGATGCCGTGTTGTTGTTGCAGCATCTGCCGCAATATATCGCGCCGCTGCGTGTTCAGTTCCGCAAGCAAGGCCGCTTCCTGTTGCGCGAACAACCCGGCTTGCGCCACTGCGTAACTTTCCATGTCAATCCAGTGGATTTTTCCGAACCCGCCTATGTAGCGTATCGCAACGGGGACGATGCGATAAAAGGAAAAATCATGCATCCCGAAGTAAGCTGCCGCTTCCGGGAAATAACGCAAATAGCGTTGACCGGCTTGCTCCCGGTCGTTTTCCGGACGGGCATTGCCAACCATGGTCACGCGGCCCTGCGCTTGGATATGGGGATCGCGCTGGTCATGCGTGATCAGGCTGACGCGGGAATCGAGCACGATGTTTTTGGTGTGTTCGGCCAGCGCGCTGATGAGGATCAGCAGGCTGCCGTCATGGTCAGCCAGATACGGGGTGATTGAACTGAAGGGGTGGCCGTTGAATTTTTTTGACAGGGTGGCCAGCGCCCCGTAGCGGTGGCCTCGCAACATCAATCTGGCTTGTCTCGCGATGCTCATGCGGCAAGCTTGAGCGCAATCCTTGCCAGATGTGCACCGAGAGCAATGCAGAGTTTCTTTTCGGCGTCGCTGATCGCCCTGTCATTGGCAATCCCGGCAACATGACTGGCACCGTAGGGGGTGCCGCCACTCTGTGTGCTGGTCAGTTCCGGTTGTGAGTAAGGCAGGCCGACAATGACCATGCCGTGATGCAGCAACGGCAACATCATCGACAGCAGCGTGCTCTCCTGCCCTCCGTGCATGGTGCCGGTGGAGGTAAACAAGGCCGCGGGTTTTCCGACCAGCGCGTGTTTCATCCATATTCCGCCGGTGCCGTCCCAGAAATACTTCATTGCGGCGGCCATGTTACCGAAACGCGTCGGGCTGCCCAGCGCCAAGCCTATGCATTCCTCGAGATCGCGCAATTCAACGTAAGGGGCGCCGCTGTCGGGAATGCCGGGTTCGGTAGATTCGCATACAGCCGAGACTTTGGCCACGGTGCGCAATCGGGCGCGCACGCCATCGACCTGTTCCACTCCGCGCGCAATCAGCTGGGCCATCTGCCGGGTAGCGCCGTGCTGGCTGTAATACAGTACAAGTATTTCTTTGTCGGTTATCATTGCCTGATTATAGGGAAAAGATTCCGCCATGCGAAATAATTTGCACGACATTCAAGCACTGGTCCGATTGATCGCGGCACGCTTCGCGCAGGATCGCTGCGCGCAAACCGCCGCGAGCCTGACCTTTACCACGCTGCTGTCACTGGTTCCGATAGTAACCATTGCACTGACCGTATTTTCCGCATTTCCGGTGTTTGATGATTTCTCCACCCAGATCAAAGCCTACCTGCTGAAAAACCTGATGCCGGATAATGCCGGGATAATCATCACCCAGTACATGCAGCAGTTTGCCGACAGCGCAACACGCCTTACCGCGGTGGGTATTGGTGCCCTGGCCGTCACCGCCATGTCGATGATGCTGACCATAGACAAGGCGTTCAACGTTATTTGGCAGGTAAAGCAGCCGCGCTCCCTGATTAAACGGCTGGTGGCTTACTGGGCAGTACTGACCCTGGCACCCTTGCTGGTCGGGGCCAGCCTGTCCCTGACATCATGGCTGGTCGGATTATCCATGGGGCACGGCAAGTATGTTTCGCCATTCGGCATCGTGGCACTCAAAACATTGCCATTGCTGTTCACCACCCTGGCATTTACGTTGCTGTTTGAGCTGGTACCAAACCGGTATGTGCCCCGTGTTCATGCGCTGATCGGGGCATTTGTGGCGGCGGTGACATTTGAAACCACCAGCCGCATATTTGGCTACTTTGTCAGCCATTTCCCCACCTACAAACTGGTTTATGGCGCGTTTGCCAGCGTGCCCATCTTCCTGATGTGGATCTACCTGTCCTGGCTGACAATTCTGCTCGGCGCAGTCATCGCCTCATCACTTTCGCATTGGCGCACTGCCGCGATGCAGAATTCAGACTCCGCCACCCGTTTGCTGAATGCCTTGCGCGTACTGCAAGCCCTTTCGTATGGCTTGCACAATGGCAGAGTCAGCACCTTGCCGGAACTATCCAGATCACTGCTTCTCGGTTATGACACCCTGGAGGGAATACTCGAGGAATTGTCCGGTGTGGACATGGCGCGGAAAGTGGAAGGAGAAGGCTGGGTGCTGATGCGGGACGAGCAGCATATCCCCGTTAGGGAATTGGTGAGCCTGTACGTGATGAATCGCAAGTCGTTGCCATCCGTCGCGGGTGATAGCCCGTTAAAAAACTGGGTGGCAACCTGCGCGGAACAACTCGAGCAAAGCACGGATATCACATTGCATGAGCTCTTTCATGGCAAGGTTGCCTGAACGCTTGTCCGGGGTGGATTATTGCGCTCTAATGCTTTGCTATAATTTTCTGCAACTTACGGAGTGATGATGAAACTATTGGAAACCGTTTTTGAGGGCACGCTGTGGAACAGCCGCTTCGTGGTCCTGGCCGCGGTGATAGGCAGCTTGCTGGCCGGCTTTGCAATTTTTTACATGGCTTCCGTGGACGTGGTCAATTTGTTCATGCATGCGCTGCATTACGCAGACTCCAACCTGACCGACGAGGCGCGCAAGGCGCTGCATGACAGCACCGTCACGCACATCGTGGAAGTCGTGGATGGCTATCTGCTGGCGACAGTGATGTTGATCTTTTCGCTGGGCCTGTATGAGTTGTTCATCAGCGACATAGACCAGGCGCATGGCAGCAGGGCATCCAGCAAGATATTGGTGATCAGCAGCCTGGATGACTTGAAGTCTCGTTTGGCCAAAGTGATCCTGATGATTTTGATTGTTACCCTGTTCCAGGAGGCGATCAACATGAAACTGACTACGCCGCTCGATCTGGTGTACCTGGGCGCGAGTATCGCGTTGATCGCGCTGGCGCTGTATTTCAGCCATGCCGCAGAGCCCGATCATGAAAAAATGGAAGGCCGCAATGATGAACCCCGCGATGAAACCGGACATCGCAATCATTGACCATGCCATGAAATCAATGACCGCCCGCTTGATTGTGCCTGGCACGATCCGTTCAACCCGGCGCAAAGCAAACTTGTTGCGCGGGGCGCTGATTACTCTGCTGCTGGTTTACTCAGGGCTCGCCTGCGCGGCGGATTTTTCGCTTCAGGATATAAACGGCAAAACCCATCGCCTGGCCGATTATCGCGGCAAGTGGGTGCTGGTGAATTTCTGGGCAACCTGGTGTCCGCCATGCCTGAAAGAAATCCCCGAATTGGTCAGCCTGCATGACGCCCATCATGACAAGGATCTGCTGGTGATCGGTATTGCGATGGATTCGGGCTCAAAAAAACAGGTCGCCAAGTTCGCCAGGGCCCACGGCATCAGTTATCCGGTGGTAATGGGGGATCGCAGGAATACCGCACAATTCGGCGTGCTGGAGATCCTGCCGGTCAGCTATCTGTACAACCCCGGTGGTGAACAGGTGAGTTATCAGGAGGGTGAAGTGACGCGCGCGAGTGTCGAAGCTTATATCAACAAGAAATAGATCAGGCCACCAGACAGGTCAGTTCGCGGACGAATAGTAGTTGCGGGCAGTGCCGCGCGACAAAGCCCAGTGATTATGCCAGGCGGCACGCACCAGATTCGGATATCCGGGTTTGCCCAGCGTGCCGTTGTAACGCCCCAGGGCACGGTACAGATTGCCTTTTTCCATGTCCAGGTAATAGCGCAGTATGGTGCAACCGTAGCGCAGGTTGACGCGCATATGGAACAAGTCCTGTTCTTTCGTGCCGAGTTCACTCACCCAGAACGGCATCACCTGCATATAGCCGCGCGCACCGGATCTGGATACCGCGTACTTGTTGAAATGGCTCTCGACCTCGATCAAACCCAACACCAATTCCGGATCCAGCCCCGCGCGCGTGGCTTCGTAATGCACAGTCTTTAAAAAGTCCATCCGGTATTCGGCATCAGGCAAGTTTTTCTGCAAACGGCGCGACATCGTATTCAACCAGAAGTCCGCTTCATATTGCGTGGCAAACGCAAGCTTGAGCGGAGCCTGATCGGACACGCTGTGCTGCAATACCGTGCGCACACTTGCAGATAGCGGTGCATAGATTTGCCCGCCGGCCTGTGCGGTGCCGGCAAACAGCATCCCAACAGCGAAGAGCAAGGGACAAGAAGCAAGGGACAAGTGAAAGCCGGAGCGGTGGATTTCCCTTGCTCCTTGACCCTTGTCCCTTGTACCTGATTCTTTCATAGCCTTGATTCTACGAACTTCAGCGCATTTTGCAAGGGAATGGCTTGCGCTGCGGCATCGCGCCGCCCCTGATATTCCAGCATGCCGTCCTTCAAGCCGCGCTCGCCGATGACAATGCGGTGGGGAATGCCGATCAGTTCCATGTCGGCAAACATCACACCGGGACGCTCGTCACGGTCATCCAGCAGCACCTCGATTCCGGCGGCCTGCAACCCGGCATAAAGCTGTTCCACCGCATTGCGCACCGCCTCGCTCTTGCCCATGCCGATCGGCACAATGACAACCTGAAAAGGGGCCATTGCCGTCGGCAGCATGATGCCGCGCTCGTCGAAATTCTGCTCGATGGCGGCGGCAACGATGCGCGACACACCTATGCCGTAGCAACCCATCTCGATGATCTGCGCCTTGCCCTGCGCGTCCAGAAACGTGGCTTTCAGTGCTTCGGCATATTTGGTGCGCAACTGGAAGATGTGGCCGACCTCGATGCCGCGGCAGATTTCCAGCGTGCCTTTGCCGTCCGGCGCCGAGTCCCCCGTGACGACATTGCGAATGTCCGCAACCAGGTCGGGTTCGGGAAGATCGCGTCCCCAGTTCACTCCGGCGGTATGAAACTTTGGCTTGTTCGCGCCCACGACAAAATCGTTCATCATAGCCACGGTTCGATCGGCGATGACACGTGTCCTGGCCCGATCGACACCTACCGGTCCAAGGAAGCCAGGCGGGCAATTAAAATGGGCCCGTATCTCGTCTTCAGTGGCAAAGCGGAAACCGGCAAGTCCCGGCAGCTTGCCGGCCTTGATTTCATTCAGGTTGTGATCGCCGCGCAACAGCAGAACATGCAAGGTATCCGAAGCCACCAGTGCCAGTAATTTCACCGTGCGCTGCAATGGGATAGCCAACAGCTCTGCCACCTGCTCACAGGTCGTCTGCCTGGGTGTTTCCACATCGCGCATCACTTCCGATGGCGCGGCGCGTGTCCCTGCCGGCGCGACCGCTTCCGCCAGTTCCACATTGGCCGCGTAATCCGAAGCCGGGCAGTAAGCCAGCGCATCCTCGCCCGAATCCGCCAGCACATGAAACTCGTGCGAACCGCTGCCGCCGATCGCCCCGGTATCCGCCGCGACGGCGCGGAATTTCAAGCCGAGGCGGGTGAAGATGCGCGAGTAAGTTTCATACATCGCGCGGTAGGTTTTCTCCAGGCTCGCATAATCGGCATGGAAAGAATAAGCGTCCTTCATCAGGAATTCGCGCGCGCGCATCACGCCAAAACGCGGGCGGACTTCGTCGCGGAACTTGGTCTGGATCTGGTAGAAGTTGACCGGCAATTGCCGGTAACTGCGGATTTCGCGGCGCGCGATGTCAGTGACCACTTCCTCGTGGGTGGGACCGAAACAGAAATCGTTGTTGTGCCGGTCCCTGATCTTCAGCATCTGCGGCCCGAACACTTCCCAGCGCCCGGTTTCCTGCCACAACTCGGCAGGCTGTACCGCAGGCATCAGCAATTCGATCCCGCCGCTGCGATCCATCTCTTCGCGCACGATATTTTCCACCTTGCGCAACACGCGCAGCCCGAGCGGCATCCAGGTATACAGGCCGCTGGCCAGCTTCCTGATATAGCCTGCGCGCATCATCAGCCTGTGGCTGGCAAGTTCTGCTTCCGAAGGGGCTTCTTTTAGCGTGGAGATGAAAAATTGTGAGACGCGCATGACTGGGTATGACCTGAATATGGTTATGGGTGCGGAATTTTACAGGTAATGCCCCCGGTACGGTATGCAGAGATGCTTCCAAAAAACCGATTCTCTTTTCTTTGCCGATGAAATGTGAAAGAATCAGGCCATTATAAATTTGAGTAGAGTTGAAAATGATAGACCGAGACGGCTACCGCCCGAATGTCGGCATTATCATCACCAACAACAGGAATCAGGTACTTTGGGGCAAACGGGTAAGACAACATGCCTGGCAGTTTCCGCAGGGCGGCATCCAGCATGGCGAATCCCCCGAGCAGGCGATGTACCGCGAATTGCACGAAGAGGTCGGCCTGATGCCGGAACACGTGAGAATACTCGGACGCACCCGGGACTGGATGCGTTACGAGGTTCCGCAGAACTGGAACAAGCGCGAGTCTCGCAGCGCTTATCGCGGGCAAAAGCAGATCTGGTTCCTGTTGCTTCTGGTTGGTCGTGATTGTGATGTCTGTTTGCGCGCCAGTTCGCATCCCGAGTTTGATGCGTGGCGCTGGAACGATTACTGGCTGGACATCAATGCCGTGATTGAATTCAAGCGCGAGGTTTACACGCTGGCGCTCAATGAGCTGGCCGGCTACCTCCCGGCACCCAGGCATAACACCGCACATCTGCAACCTGCGCACAGGTGATCCAGAATTAATACCGGGAGTCCGCATGACCAAGGAATACAGTCCGCTGCCCATCATCCATTTGAAAACGGGATCATCGTTTCTGCGCCCGGTCCAGACACTGCCGGAACTCGTCAGGCTGAGCGACCCGGCAATCAGCGTGATGACTGATTTGACCAAGGTTTCGGTGGTGAGCGTGCGTGCCGGAACCTCAATGGACAAGGCCAATGCCAAAATGATCCGGTATGGGGTACGCCTGTTGCTGGTATTGGACGACAACGATCAAGTTGCGGGCTTATTGACGGCTACGGATATCCTTGGGGAAAAACCGATGCGCCACCTGCAAAACATGGGCGGCACCCACTCCGACATCATGGTACGCGACATCATGACTGCACAGCCCGAGCTGGAAGCCTTGAAAATCGAGGATGTAAAAAATGCCCGGGTCGGAGAAATCGTCGCAACCCTGAAAAAATCCCACCGGCAACACGCACTGGTTGTTGCTGAAAGCGCGGATGGCAAACAGGCAGTATGCGGCCTGTTCTCTATCACACAAATTGCCCGCCAGCTGGGCGCCCAAGTTCAAAGCTTCGAATTGGCGCGTACCTTTGCCGAGATCGATGCAGTGATCGCGCGCGGGTAAAAATCCAGCCTTGCGGGCATCCGCCACGCAAATACCCTGGCTGGCCCGCTTCCTCCCAACTGCAGGAGCTGCAAGCCGCAGCAGTAGGGCGAACAGGCAGCAATTGATGCTGCGTTTCAGCAAAGCCTGCCCTGTACAACATATGCTCCAAAATGTGCGCACAGGATTTTGGGCTCGCGCGTAGTGATATATCAGGCCATGTCACTTCCGCCTCGCAGATATACTCCCATGGAAGTATATCACCCACCCCATCTTAACTATTGACACCCATATGGTTATTGGGGTTAATATGGGCCATACAAAAATCATAAAAATTGGCTCGCGCGGGGGATTCCTTTAAAAAAATGTCTGGGTACCGCAGCCTGACTTTTCCGGAAGATTCCATGTTCCAGCAAATCTTTCGTGAGGCATTCTGGATCGAGTTCAATCTTGCAGGTAGCTTGGGCGATGCTGGAGATTTCACGGCTGCACCCAGAACTTAAAAAAACACCACAGGGAGATAAAAATGGATTTTGATATCAACACAGTTTTAAATGCCGTTGCCATACTGATTATGTTTTACTGCTTATATTTGGTGCTATCGCTCAAGTCCAGCATCCCGGGCGGCATGATAGGCAAGCGCTGGAACTTTCTGACCCTGCTGGTCGCGCTGTTCAGTGTTGGCTACCTGACTACCCCTTTCTTCGGCCGACTGCCCGCTGAAATCCTGCGATTGGTTGATTCGCTCATTTTCATCTTTGGAGCAGT
>JAJZEQ010000213.1 GCA_021851345.1 Pseudomonadota bacterium | reverse complement strand
CGATCTTCAATCGATCAGAAAGTGCTTCGAATTGCTTACCCATGGTCTACAGTCTGGCGGATAGCGAAACAACTACTCACTCAGTGCGTCGCAGGCGCATACCCGCCATCCACCGGCGTGATGGTTGCGCTGCCGCCTTTCAGCTTCTGTTCGGCGCGCAGATTCAGCCAGTTCTTGCCGGCGATCAGCATGCCCAGCGTGATGAAGGCGCCGGGCGGCAGGATCGCGAGCAGGAAGCCGTGGTAGTTCGGCACCACGGTGATTACCCAGGATTTTGCCGCATCGCCGAACACCAGGTCGATGCCGGACAGCAGCGTGCCGTGGCCGAATATCTCGCGGATACCGCCCAGCACCGCCAGCACGGCGGTCAGGCCCAGGCCCATCGCCAAGCCGTCCAGCGCGGATTGAAGCGCGGGATTCTTGGAGGCGAATGCCTCGATACGGGCAAGAACAATGCAGTTGGTGACGATCAGCGGGATGAAGATGCCCAGCACCACGAACAGCGAATACATGTAGGCATTCATCGTGAACTGGATCACGGTGACCAGCACCGCGATGATCAGGATGAATACCGGAATGCGCGCCTCATTCGGGACGAAATCACGGATCGGCGCGATCGCCGCGCCGGACAGGGACATCACCACCGCGGTCGCCAGGCCGAGGCTGACGCCGTTCACCACCGAGCTGCTCACCGCGAGTATGGGGCACATGCCCAGCAGCTGCACCAGCCCGGTGTTCTGTTTCCAGACGCCGTTGTATAGAATGTCTTTGAATTCTTGCAGGGTCATTTCTTGTCTCCTTCGCTATGCACTGCTTTCTCTTTGCCGGGGGAAGCCGTGTTCTGTTTGAACAACTCTTCGCGATGCAGCGCGAAATATTGCAACGCCTTGTGCACCGCCTTGACCACGGCGCGCGGGGTGATGGTCGCGCCGGCCATGTAGTCGAATGATCCGCCGTCCTTTTTGACCTTCCAGTCGCCGTCCCTGGGATTGTCCAGGGATTTCCCGTCGAAGCCGGTAATCCATTTGCTCTTGGAGATCTCTATATAGTCGCCCAGCCCCGGTGTTTCCCTGTGGGATATTACGCGAACACCGCCTATCCTGCCATCGCTGTGTATGGACATGATCAGGCTGATCCTGCCGCTGTAACCGTCCGGCGCGATGATTTGCAGCACAGCGATGGAGGGCTCGCCTTTAAGTCGGCCCAGGTAGGCGATGGTGGTGTCATCAGTGCCCAGCAGTTCATCCGCTTTCAGTTCCGTGCTGTCCTTGATGATGTCGTTGTCGTAAGTTTCAGGCGGTGCGATCTGCGTGACCAGCTTGAGTTTTTCCTGTTCCTCGCTGCGTGCGATAGGCTCGTGCGTCAGCTGGTAGGTGATGGCAAGCAGTGCAGTGCCGATAACCGCGAAGAACAGCAGGTTGAGCGCGGTGAGGATGGACGCCTTGGCGATGGTGCGTCTCATGGTTGACTGCCTTTTTTGCCGAATACTTTTGGTTGCGTGTACAGCACGATCAGCGGCACACAGATATTCATCAGCAGCGTGGCGAACGCGACACCGTCAGGGAAGCCCCCAAAGACGCGGATCAGGTAGGTGAGCAGGCCTGCCCCTGCCGCATAGATCAAGCGGCCCTTGTTGGTGGTGGGACTGCTGACCGGATCGGTGAGAATGAAAAACGCGCCCAGCATGGACGCGCCGGCGAACCAGTGAAACAGCGGCCCGGCATAGTGTGCGGGGTCTGCCAGGTGAAAAATTCCGGCGAGCACGAACAGGGTGCCCAGAAATGCGGCGGGAATATGCCAGCTGATGATGCGCGAGGCGAGCAGGTATAGCCCGCCGAGCAGGAATCCCAGTGCCACCATTTCGCTGCCGTGTCCGGCGAGCCGGCCGTAGATCGGCATGTCGAGTATCTGCCGCATCGGCTGATCGAGATGCAGGTGCGTCTTCAGCGTGTCCAGCGGCGTTGCCATGGTCAGGGCATCCAGGGTATCGCTGTCCGGCAGCACGTCATGGAAAATGAAATCCAGCTGTTGCGGGAAGGTGAGTTCCGAAATGACCATGCCGTGCGGCGCGATCCAGTGTGTCATCTGTGCCGGGAACGAAATGATCAGGACCGCGTAACCGACCATCGCAGGATTGAACATGTTGTTGCCCAGCCCGCCGTACAGATGCTTGGCGATCGCGATCGCAAATGCCGTGCCGACCACCACCATCCACCAGGGTGCCAGCGGCGGGATGGAAAGGGCCAGCAGCCACGCTGTGAGCAGCGCGCTGTTGTCTTTCAGGAAGGGCATGATGGGACGATCCCGCAGCTTGAGCATCAGCGCCTCGGTGCCGAGAGCGGTGAGGCTGGCCAGCGTGATCGATACCAGGATCGCCGGACCAAAATACCAGACGTACAACACGATGCCCGGCAGCAATGCCAGCAGCACCTTGAGCATGATCGCCGAGACGCTATCCGATTTGCTGATGAGGGGGGAGAAAAACATGATTGAGTTATTCCTGAATATCAAACCGCGAAGCGGAACCACGGAATATACGGAACACACCGGATAAGGCAAAAATTCTGTTTCCGTGTGCTCCGCGGCTGAAGGTCGTTGTCGAAATCATTTTGTAGTCCCTTCATCGGCGTGCTCGACTGCGGATTGGGCAAGTTCGCGGATATGCGCGCGACTTGTTTCAAGTTCGGCTTGTTCCGCCTGTTGTTGCGGCGTCAATGGCTGGGCGTCGGCCAGCCTGGCGGCCTGTGCGGCCTTTTCCCTGGCAGCCAGCTTGTCTGCTTTTTCCTGCTTCTCGCGTTCGATGCGCTGTTCGCGGTAGTCGTGGCGCACCCTTGCCTTGTCGGCGAGTTGCTTGTCGTGTTCGCGCGCATGGATCTCGCTCTTGGCAAAACGGTAATACTGCACCAGCGGGATGTGGCTGGGACAGACATAACTGCAGGCGCCGCACTCGATGCAGTCGAACAGGTTGAATGCCTGCGCCCTGCCGAACTCCCTGGATTGTGCGAACCAGAACAAATCCTGCGGCTGCAAATCCGCCGGGCACACATCGGCGCAGCGCGTGCAGCGGATGCACGGCATGACGGGCGGGGGAGGCGGAAATATTTTTTTCGAGGACGCGATGATGCAATTGGTGGCTTTCACCAGCGGCACCTGCACCGACGGCAGCGGGAAGCCCATCATCGGGCCGCCCATGATGTAGCTGTCGGTGTCCGGCAACGCGACGCCCAGGGCGACCAGCTCGGCTATCGGCGTGCCTATCAATACCTCGTAATTGCGCGGATGCATTACATTCCCTGTGATCGTGACGATGCGCGACAGCAGCGGTTCGCCGTGCGCAAAGGCGCGGTGGATAGTGTAGGCGGTGGCGACATTGAAGCACTGCACGCCCATGTCGGTGGAGCGCACTCCGGCGGCCACCTCGATACCGGTGAGCACGCGGATCAGTTGCTTCGCCCCGCCGCCGGGATACACAGTCGGCACCGCAATGACTTCCATGCGCTGGTGCCCGCCGGCGGCGACAGCGGCACGCATGGATGCGATCGCTTCCGGCTTGTTGTCTTCGATGCCGATCAGCACTTCTTCGGCGTCCAGCATGAAGCGCAGCATTTCCGCACCCTGCACGATTTCCGCGGCGCGTTCGCGCATCAGCATGTCGTCGCAGGTGATGTAAGGCTCGCATTCCGCGCCGTTCAACACCAGCGTGGTGATCTTGTGCTTGTCCAGGGACAGCTTCAGGTCGCTGGGGAATGCCGCTCCACCCAGGCCGACTACGCCGGCCATGCGCAGCAGATGCTGGAGCCCGGCCGGGCTGTGGTCACGGTAATCGATGGTCTTGCGCGGGGCCCATTCCTCCTTGCCGTCCGGTATCAGCGTGGCGCACAGGTTAGGCAGGCCGGAAGGATGGGCGATGAGCTGCATGTCGATCGCGGTGATGGTGCCGGAAGTGGAAGCGTGGACCGCGCTCGAGACAACACCGTCGGGCATGCCGATAAGCTGGCCTTTCAGCACGCGCTCCCCCACGCGGGCGACAGGTTTGGCGGTTTCTCCGGCATGCTGGTGCAGCGGGATGACCAGTTTGGCGGGCAGCGGCGCGCGCGCAATGGTGGCCCGGGTGGATTGCGTCTTGTTGCTGGGCGGATGGATGCCGCCGTGAAAATGATACAGCTTTCTCATGTTGTCATTGCCAACAGGCACAGCGGGCCTCATGTTGTTGCGGTCATGGCATATACCGGATATTTCCATTTCCAGTTGGTGATCTTTTCCCCGATGACCTGCATGCTGATGCAGTCCACCGGGCAGGGCGCGACGCACAACTCGCAGCCGGTGCATTCGGAGGCGATGACGGTGTGCATCTGTTTGGCGGCCCCTGCGATGGCATCCACCGGACAGGCCTGAATGCACAGGGTGCAGCCTATGCAGGTGCTTTCGTCGATGACGGCAAGGGATTTTGCTTTGGGAACCGCGTCTTCACCGAACGGCTTGAACTCCACGCCCAGCAGTTCGGCCAGTTTCCGGATGCCCTCCTCGCCACCCGGCGGGCAGCGGTTGATGTCGGCTTCCCCCGCCGCGATGGCCGTGGCATAAGGCTTGCATCCCGGGTAGCTGCATTGCCCGCACTGGGTTTGCGGCAGGACGTCGTCGATCTTGTCCACCAGCGGGTTGCCTTCGGTATGGAATTTGATCGCGGCGAAGCCCAGCACCGCGCCAAGCACGGCAGCGATGGCTGACATCACCAGCAGCGCGCTTAACATTCGGGGTTTCCCATTACTTGATCAATCCGGAGAACCCCATGAAGGACAGACTCATCAATCCGGCAGTGACCATCGCGATGGCCGAACCCTTGAAGATCGCCGGGACATCAGCGCCTTCCATGCGCTCGCGCATGCCGGCGAACAACACCATCACCATCGTGAATCCCAGCGCGCTGCCAAAGCCGAAGACCAGTGATTCCATGAAGTTGTGCTTGAGCTGGACGTTGAGCAGCGGTACGCCCAGCACCGCGCAATTGGTGGTAATCAGGGGGAGATAGATTCCCAAAACCTGGTAAAGAGGGGGGCTGGTCTTTTGCACCACCATTTCGGTGAACTGGACGATGCCGGCGATCACCACGATGAACGACAGCGTGGTGAGGTAAGACAGTTCGGGTCCGAGCAGGTAATGGTTGATCAGGTAGCTTGAACCCGAAGCCAGGGTCAGCACGAAAGTCGTGGCCGCGCCCATGCCGATGGCGGCCTCCAGTTTTTTGGAAACCCCCATGAAAGGACACAGGCCGAGGATTTTCACCATTACGACGTTGTTTACAAATACCGCGCCAAACAGGATCAGCAGATATTCAGTCATTAGCGACACCATACAATAAGCGGTCGCGGATTATCCCCTGATTCCCAGGCTCCTTCAACCGCATTAACGGTATAAGAATATAGCGAAAAGTTGGGTTTCCTAGATTTCCACCAGGGTGCCCATTTCGATGACGCGGTTGGCCGGGATCTTGAAGAAGTCCGCCGCGTTCATCGCGTTTTTGGATAAAGAGATGAACAGGCGTTCGCGCCATTTGGTCATGCTCGGATGCGGGCTCGAAACGATCAGGGCGCGGGAAACGAAGAATGAAGTGGTCATCATGTCAAAGGGCAGGCCGCGTGCGGCACAAATTTCCAGCGCAGCCGGAATATCGGGCGCATCCATGAAACCGTAAAAAACCCTCACCCAATAAAAGTTCTTGCCCATGTCCTTGATCAACAGCCTGTTACCCTTGGTGACATAGGGCTTGTCTTCGACCACCACGGTCAGCAGGATATTGCGCTCATGCAGAACGTGATTGTGTTTGAGATTGTGCAGCAGGGCAGACGGGGTGCCGTCGCTGGTGGGGGTCAGGAATACCGCTGTACCGCTCACCCTGGGCATGTCGTCCACGCCGTCAAGAATGGTCTGCATCGAGACGGACTGCCGCGCTATATCCTCGAACAGCAAAGCCCTGCCGCGCTTCCACGTCATAAGTACGGTAAAGGAAACCACCGCAACACCGATAGGGAACCAGCCGCCCTCGATGATTTTAATGGCGTTGGCCGCAAAGTAGGTCATGTCCGCGAGCAGCAGGACGATGATCAGGGGTATGGAGAAAATCAGCGGCCAGCGCCACAACATCAGGATGACAACGGCAATCAGTATCGTGGTTATGGTCATCGTCCCGGTGACGGCAATACCATACGCCGCCGCCAGGTTGGTGGAGCTTTGAAAGGAAAGAACCAGGAAAACCACCGCCAGATACAGCGTCCAGTTGGTAAGCGGCACATAGATCTGCCCCTGTGCCTTGTCGGAGGTCTGGCGAATTTCCATGCGCGGCAGGAAGCCCATGTGTACCGACTGGTTAGCCAGCGAGAATGCGCCGGATATGACGGCCTGCGAGGCGATCACCGTTGCTGCGGTGGCCAACAGTACCAGCGGAACCAGTATCGAGGCGGGAGCGAGCAGGTAGAACGGGTTTTCGACGGCCTGCGGATTATCCAGCAGCAGTGCACCCTGGCCGAAATAATTCAACACCAGGGCGGGCAGTACAAAAGAGAACCAGGCAAGGCGGATTGGAAATTTTCCAAAATGCCCCATGTCGGCGTACAACGCCTCTCCGCCCGTTATTGCAAGCACGATGGCGCCCAGCGACAGGAAGGCAATCCTGATGTCCGAGATTAGGAAATTAAACGCATAGACAGGGTTGAGCGCATATAAGATTTGCGGGTGGTGCGTGATGGAAATTATGCCGAACACCGCCAGGCAGCCGAACCAGACGATCATGATCGGGCCGAATGCCATGCCCACCATGCCGGTGCCGCGTTTTTGAATGAAAAACAGCCCGGTCAAAATCAGAACAGTCAGGGGCAGTACGTAGATCTTGAACTGATGCGAGACCAAATCCATGCCCTCGACAGCCGACAGAACAGAGATGGCCGGAGTGATCATGCTGTCACCAAAAAACAAGGCGGCCGCGAATACACCGAGTGCCGTGACAGTCCATTTTATTTTCGGGTGCTGGGCGGTCAGTTCACCCACCAGAGCCAGCAGGGCCAGCGATCCGCCTTCGCCGTGATTATCCGCGCGCAGTATGATGGTCACATATTTGAACGATACCAGCAGCATGATGGTCCAGAACAGCACGGATAGCACGCCGAAAATATTGGCTTCCACGGCGGGCAGCGGATGGGGGCCGGTAAAGACTGCCTGTATCGCATATAGCGGACTGGTGCCGATGTCGCCAAACACCACCCCAAGCGCACCCAGCACGAGGGGAGGTAACTTCTGTTGCGTTGGCGTACTGCTCATTTTCGATCGTCTCTGGGTTGGGAGTGGGGCGGCACTCTACGCCAGTGCCCTGCTGAAAGCAATCAGTTGCCGGGCACTCTGATTAACCGGAAGACTGGTATGGATTACCACAAATATTTTCTTTGAAGAGCCGCAAGTGAATGTTGTTGGGGATAGTGAAACATCGTCGCAACATGCGATCGCCTTAAGTGTGGCAGGCTGAAACGGTAATCACATTGCTTGCCACAAGGGGTTTCCCGGACCGTGGCCAGATGCGGTTGATGATTTGATGCGGACAAGTTTCGGCGCGGTGAAACGAATCGCGCATGCGCGATTCGTTGGCGGCCGCAACGGGCCGGCTCATGCCCGCCCATTGTGATGTTGGCTGCTAAAGCTTCTGATGGGTGCCGTCGCACAATGCTCCCTTGGAGCTGTGCTTGCAGCCGCAAAAATAAACGGTGCCGGTTTCTTTCGCCTTGTGTTCCACCGGGGAAAATTCGCTGCCCTTGTGGCTGCCATCGCAGAATGGCTGGGTGGCACTTTTGCCGCATGAGCACCACCAGTAGCTTTTACCCGCTTCCACTGCAACGGCATAAGGGGATTTTTGGGCAATAACCGGTTGCTTGTTTGACATTTTGAAACTCCTTTAGATATACGACATAAAATTTCCTCCGGCCCTTCGGGCATGAGGCCCAACAAATTTTTACCCGAAACCCCCGGTGTCGACGGGCGGCGTCATGGTTTTGTTGTGACATGTGCCGCGACAAATGCGGTTCTCAAAAGACGCAGGCTGGCCGTTATTCCTTCCAGGTCGCCGGGCGAAAATCCGGCGAAAACACGTTCCATGTGCGCCACGTGCAACGGAAATATCCGCGCGAACAATTTTTCCCCCTGCGAAGTCAGCCGGATGATCTGGCAACGCCCGTCGTCGGGGGAGGCGACCCGGCGCACTATTTTTTTCACCGCCAGGCGATCGATTACGCCGGTCAAGGTACCCTTGGTGATCAGTGTTTTTTCTCCCAGTTCCTTGGGTGACATGCCCGGAGTGTTGCCGAGAGTGGCGACAATATCGAATTGGGCCGGGGTAAGAGACAGCGAGCGAACATGCGCCGACGAATAGAC
>JAJZEQ010000228.1 GCA_021851345.1 Pseudomonadota bacterium | reverse complement strand
GCCGCTTGCTCCTTCATGACCCGAAGCATCCTGCTCAGGTTTTTTGCCCCTAGCTTCTTCTTTTGACTCGCCACTTCCGTCGCCATCGTATTTGGGTTGCTCCAAATGTTCGTCGCTATCGTTCTCTTCTATGCAGGGGTAGATTTCCTCCGCCGTCATGCCTTCAAAGCACTCCATCACCAGAGTGCCGGGGGGAGGAATGAGTCCGTCCTTGGCCAGCAAAGGATTGATGGCGTGATCACAGGCAATATTCCAGCGGAATCTGCTGCGATGCTGACGGCGCGCAAAATGGGAGAGAGCACAATGCAACGCCTGGTTGGCCAGCACGAACTGGGTTTGTTCCATGCTCAATGCATCGATGTAGGCCGGATTGTAATAAAAGCTGCGCGCATCGGTACTTGTGGTCTGGCACCATTTCGGATCGGCCGCGATCATCGGCAGGCGCAGCGCCAGAGCTCCCAGAAACGGCTTATCCAGTATCAGCCGGGTGCGGGCCGCTGTCAGCTTGGTTTCGATGTCGTGAATATCCATGTCCTAGCGCTGATAAAGCACCACATCAGCCACGGCATTCGCCCATGTGGAAAACTGCGGCACGGTAAACAGTTGCTTCCCGATGGCGCGATGCATGTCGGATACCAGCATGACTCCCATTTCGCGCAGCGGGAAACGACTGGCGTAATCCAGAATATGCCCAAGAGTTTCGCGCGCGTCACTATTACCCCTGGCTCTGGCTGCGCGCCCGATCAGCGCGGAGGCCACGGCATATTGCAGATCCACTTCACGCGGCACATCGACCTGCTCGCCGCGCAGGATGGCATCCAGATCGGGCATGCGATCCAGATTCTCGACAAAGGCATGGAGTTCCAGTCCTGCCGCAGGGCCTACACAGGCTTGCAGCGTGGCCAGCAGCAATTGTGGGGAGCCGCCGAATTTCTGCAACGCGCGGTGGGCGAATTCCCAGGAGCGCGGGCTGGGAAACGCAACCGGGTTGTGCGCGGGATCGAAGTCGAACAGGCGCTCGGGACGAAAGCGCAGAAAACCGATCAGCCGTTCATCAATCCCATTGCCATAGGCCCAGCTGACCCAATCGTCGAGATTGGCCTCGATCTCGAAATGGGAAAAGCGGTTGGCCAAGGGTGCCGGCATCGTGTAAGTGACGCCCCGGTCGCCCTGACGATTACCGGCAGCGAAGATCGCCCATCCCGCCGGAACTTCGTACGCACCCAGACGGCGGTCGAGTATCAGCTGGTAGGCGGCTGCCGAAACGCTGGGCGGAGCAGAGGTGATTTCGTCCAGAAACAGAACACCTTCCGGGCCATGGCGTTCGGCATCGGGCAGCATGGAGGGCACTGCCCACTCGACGCGATTGTCAATTCTGAAGGGGATGCCGCGCAAATCCGATGGTTCCATTTGCGACAGGCGTATATCGATCATAGTCACTGCATGGCGGACTGCGACCTGCGCAATGATCTGGGATTTCCCCACACCGGGCGGCCCCCAGAGCATGACCGGCGTATGATGCCCTTCACGCGCGCTGATGAATTCCCGATCAAGTACAGCCTGAAGTTGTGCCGGACGCATGGTTTCTCCAACAGTCTAGACCCAATATTATTATCTTATAATACTCGAGCGGCCACCCATCTCCAAGGTTTTGTTCAGCGGCATACCATTTACCGGTCGGCTTTGTTGCCGCCAATCTTCGATTCTTTTCCCGCCAGCAGATTCCGGATGTTGCTCTTGTGCCGCCAGAACAGCAGCAGCGACATGATGCCGGATGCCAGCACCCACTCGCGCGGCAGGCCCAGCAACACCGCGTAGACAGGCGTCGCCAATGCAGCGGCCAATGCGGCCAATGATGAGTAGCGGAATACCAGCGCGATGAACAACCAGGTTGCCAGACCGCACAACCCCACCCAGATATTCAACGCCAGCAGCACGCCCAAAGCCGTCGCCACCCCCTTGCCGCCCTTGAAACGCAGGAACACGGGGAACAGGTGCCCGATGAATACTGCCAGCGCCACTGCGGCGGCCAGCATCGTGAACGACACGCCAGGCGGAGAAAAATGTATCGCCAGAAATACCGCCAGCCAGCCCTTCGCCGCATCGCCGAACAGGGTCAGTGCGGCAGCCGCCTTCTTGCCGCTGCGCAGCACATTGGTCGCGCCGGGATTGCCGGAACCGTAAGTGCGCGGATCGGCCAGGCCGAACAACTTACTGGTAATGACAGCGAAAGAGACCGAGCCCAACAGATATGCGGCGCTTACAAAAACTATGGTCAACATCGGGAATGCCTTAAAATGGATGGATGGGAATTGAAACAGAAGCGGATTTTACGCGAAACCATACCCGTCAACCAATCTGCCATATATGGACATCATCTTCCTGCGCGAACTCAAAGTCACCACACTGATCGGCATCTACGAACGTGAAAAGGTCGTGCCGCAAACCCTGCAAATCGACCTCGACATCGCGCTGCCCAACAGTCGCGCCTGCACCAGCGACGACATCAACGACGCGCTGGATTACGCGGACGTCGCACAGCACATCCAGACCGTGTTGAGCGAGGGACATTTTTCGCTGCTGGAAACGCTGGCCGAACACATCGCGCAAATCATCCTCAAAGACTTCAACGCCCCGTGGGTCAAGGTCAGCGTCGCCAAACTGCAGGCGATACGCAACTGCAAGATGGTGGGGATCAGTATCGAGCGCGGGCAGATTAAGTAATATTGTTTTGTTAATCAGCACCCCCGGAGTTAGCCCGGATACCGCAACCAATAACTTGCCCAGCTTCTAACTTGCCCAGCTTCGTTTGCCGGGTTTGTCAGGTGGCTAGTGTAGTGTTGCATGCTAATGGGACCATATGAAACCTTGTATCTACGCGGGTTGCGGGCTGATTATAAGTACCATCAAGAACGCATCACTACACTAGACTGACCGCGGCAATTGTGCTCGGCAGCTCGGTATTGTTCCCGCCATTAACTTTCGAACCGGTGTCGTTTTAGTGGCCACACGAATCCATTTGATAATTTCCATCATTTGCGCCGGGTTTCTGGTTCTGCTCACCGCGCGCCTCGATTCTGTCCCGGCATCATTGGCGGGTATTGTTTTCGGAGTCATTCTATATGCAGTCAATCTGTACGGCTTCACGGTGATCTTTCCGTGGTTCGCGCAGGCGCGTGGCTGGATTACGCTGATTGCGCATGGTGTATTCGGTTTGACAGCCGTCTCGGCGCACCGGTGTTTAATCCTTGGTACACCTTTCAATAATGCACGACATCAACCAGACGGGCATTAAGCATCTGTGCCAACGCTTCACCGCCCTGCTGCATCACGGCAGTATGATTCCATTTGAAAAATGGGCGCGCAAATTACGTCAGAAGGTTCATCCAGGCTGGTGTGGTACGAACCTGCCACTCGCAACGCGCGGCGGTCACGGTGCCAGCTGCGGTGAATGACCAGTGCCCTTTCCCCTCTACATCACCACTGGCAATGCCCTCAATGTCAGCCAGCGGCTCGCTGCGGATAATGCAAACATCAAAAATTAGCCGGTACGGCAAGCGTCCCCTCCAAGTGTAACGGCGCACGTTACCAATACCTTGCAAGTCCCCGCGCGCGAGTTCCTCGACATGCTCCACATTGCACCACCACAATGGCCAGCTCAGGGAATGACATATGGCTTTACAGACTGACTCGATTGGAGCCTCGATATACCAGATGGTGACAAACCGATAATTCATCTTCACTTCCTCCTGGGGATTGAACAACAAATCCTGGCTGTTTATCTTGGACAGAAATAGACGGGGCGTGCCCAGTCATATTTCACCAAGGAACAGTCAGCGCATATACCGGCATAAGCGACATTGTGCTTATGCGGGAGTAGCCTGAAACAGAAGTGGAGATTCACATGCGTTTCCATTTTGGCGAGTGAATATGAAATGCTGAATGCCAGATAGCCTGCCTTGAGTTTCATGGCTCATATTGCAACAACGACCGTATCTTTTCGGTACGGTAACGCACTCTGTCGGCAAACTCAAAAAGACTTCGGTTCCCCAAAATAATTTGTCCGGTTTCCCAATTACGCGCTCGTTGGTGCGATAACGCACATAAGTGGTTTTCAACGAAGAGTAACCTCGCAAATTGCCTGGGATGGCCTGCTTTGACGGCACGTCATGCCGGGTTGGTTAACAGCAAAAACACGGGCGAAGGAAAACGGGAAAATGCAGTTTCAATTGATGCAATGGCAAAACTGGATCACCCGGCACGCGCGGTTACGGCCACTGGCGAGTGAGCCGCCATTGCGATCAGAGTTATTCAGCGTCGAACAGCTGGCGCGTCATGCCAAAGCGCTTGCGGATTATCATCGGATCGTCATCGGGCGGCGTTCCAACAGTTTGCTGGAACGGCTGGTTCAAAACGAGGATACATTAAGATCATTTAATTTTGACACGCTTGCCGATCATCCGGGCCGGCGTATTACCCCCGCAGCAGAATGGATTCTCGACAACTTTTATTTGATCGAAGAGCAGATTCAAATAGCCAAGAGACATCTGCCTAAAGGCTACAGTCGGGAACTGCCCTGTCTCTTGAATAGCCCATCCGCCGGACTGCCGCGCGTTTTCGATATTGTGCTCGAATTGATTTCGCATGTGGATGCGCAGATCGATTCGGCATCTCTCAGTGCCTTCGTTGCTTCTTACCAAACGGTGGATGCGTTGAAGCTGGGCGAATTGTGGGCTATTCCCATCATGTTGCGATTGGGATTGATTGAGAATCTCCAGCGCGTCGCCACCCTGCTGACTATCGCCAGGACGGATCGTGATATTGCCATCTCGTGGATTGATCGTTTGCAGGGTATGGTGGAAAAAGACCCGTCTTACCTGGTCATTGTGGTGGCCGATATGGCGAAGTCCGAGATTCCTCTGTCCAGCTCTTTCGTGGCGGAATTCAGCCAACGCCTGTCGCGGCAAAGTCCGTTGTTGCATCTCGCGCGAAGCTGGCTCGAGCAGCGGCTGGTTGAACAAGGTTTGACCATCGAACATCTGGTTCAACAAGAGAGCCAAACTCAGGCAGCTAACCGGGTTTCTGTCAGTCACAGCATTGCCAGTCTTAGATTCCTGAGCGCAATGGATTGGAAGGCGTTCGTGGAAGGGCTGAGTCTGGTTGACGAGATTTTACGCTTGGATCCTGCCGGCGTTTACAGCAAAATGGATTTTTCGACCCGCGACCGCTATCGCCATTCGGTCGAGGCCATCTCCCGGCATAGCAAGTTTTCAGAAGTGGATGTCGCGCATAAAACTTTGCAATTGGCCGCAGAAGGCGCGCGCCTGAAGGGAAACGAAGATCGGACTGCACATGTGGGCTTCTATCTGGTGGATCGTGGCCGCGCAACGCTCGGACGGGCGGCCAATGTGCGGTGGCCATGGGGCACATTTATCGAGCGCAGCATACGCTGTTTTCCGCTGACATTTTATGTGGGCGGTATCGCGACACTAACCGCACTTTCCACTTTGGTGTTTGTGTTACAGGCCGGGACGCGGGAAGTGCAGGGATGGGAACTCGTTTTGCTAACTTTTGTCGGGCTTCTTTGCGCCAGCCAGTTGGCTGTGGCACTGATGAACTGGCTGTCCATGCTGCTGGTGAAACCCTGCTTGCTTCCCCGTCTTGATTTTTCCTCGGGAATCGCAGCGGAATGCCGAACCATGGTGGTGATTCCCACCATGCTTACCAGTCTGGCTGGAATTGATCGCCTGCTCGAGACATTGGAGATTCATCATCTCGCAAATCGGGATCAACACCTGCACTTCGCTTTGCTGACGGATTTTCGTGACGCAGCCGAGGAGCATCTGCCTGAAGATCAAGAGTTGCTTCGACGGGCACAGTCAGGGGTCGAGATGTTAAACATCAAATATCCTTCGGAGAAACAGACATTCTTTTTCCTGTTTCATAGACCACGCCGCTGGAATGCCTGTGAAAGCGTATGGATGGGGTATGAACGCAAGCGCGGCAAACTCATGGAGTTCAACGCGCTTTTGCGCGGCGGTTCGCCAGACTGCTTTACTGGAATTGTCGGGGAACTTGCCGTCCTGCCGTCAATTAAGTATGTCATCACTTTGGACACTGACACCCAGCTTCCGCATGGCGCAGCACGGCAACTCATCAGCACCATGGCCCATACCTTGAATCACCCGGTGTTTGATACCGTGCGTGGGATAGTCGTCACGGGTTACAGCATTTTGCAACCACGCGTCGGTGTGAGTCTGCCCAGCGCCCGGCGATCCTGGTTCGTCAGGCTTTTTGCCGGGGACGCGGGCATTGATCCCTACACACGGGAAGTGTCAGACGTCTATCAGGATGTGTTTCAGGAAGGAACATATATCGGGAAAGGCATCTACGATGTGGACGCCTTTCAGCGGGCCATGCATGGACGATTCCCGGAAAATGTAATTCTCAGCCACGATTTGCTGGAAGCATGCCATGCCCGTTCGGCTCTCGTAAGCGATGTTCAGTTCTTCGAGGAATATCCATCCCGCTACAACGTGGATATAGACCGCCGTCACCGATGGATGCGCGGCGATTGGCAGATCACCCAATGGCTGTTGCCGCGTGTTCCGGGTTCCGACACAAGCCGCATTGCCAATCCGCTTTCCGTGCTGTCGCAATGGAAGATACTCGACAACCTAAGGCGCAGCCTCGTCCCGGTTGCGCTGGTATTTTTGCTGCCGGGCGCATGGATTATCTTTCCGGAACTTGGCAGCCTGGGGCCGCTCCTGGTCGTTGCCATCATTGCTTTTCCCGGATTGTTGGCGGTGGGCAACGCTGTTCGCAAGTCTCCTGATTTGCCACGGTCAATGCATTTGCGCGGAGTGGCCGATTCCAGCGCACGCCAGTTGGGGCAAATGTTTCTTACCCTGACCTTTCTGCCCTACGATGCATTCATCAGTATGGATGCGATCGGCAAGACGCTGCTGCGTTTGCTGGTGACGCACAAAAAGCTTTTGGAATGGAAAACTTCCAGTGATTCAGATCTGTTGGCCCGCACTGATATCGCCGGCTGTTATGGCAGGATGTGGATTGCTCCGGTAGTCGCGCTGGCGTCAGGGGTCTTTCTTGCCATCAAGCAACCGGACCAACTGCCATCGGCCTTCCCGATTCTTTTTCTCTGGCTTGTTTCACCGGTGATCGCCTGGTGGATCAGCAAGCCTATTGAATCAACCCCATCTGCTTTGACGGCTGAGCAGTTGAACTTTTTGCGAGTCACCGCACGCAGAACCTGGCATTTTTTTGAAACTTTTGTCAATGCGCTAGAGAACTGGTTGCCGCCGGATAATTTCCAGGAAAATCCAAATCCGGTGACTGCGACCAGAACCTCGCCGACCAATATGGGTCTGGCGCTGTTGGCTAATCTTGCCGCAAGGGATTTTGGCTACCTTTCGTCGGGGAGGCTGATTCGCCGAACACAAGATACATTTGCCACGATGCACGGTCTCGAACGATATCGCGGGCACTTCTACAATTGGTATGAGACGCGAACGCTGAAGCCGCTCCCTCCGCTTTATGTGTCCAGTGTCGACAGCGGCAACCTTGCGGGACATTTGCTGACATTTGCGGCCGGGCTCAGGGAGCAGGCCGATGAGCCGGTTTACATGCCGCAGATCTTTGCCGGCCTGCACGATACTGTGAAGATACTGGTAGCTTTGGCCGGCAATAATGCCGCGCTGTTGCAGCTCGACGTGGAATTGGCGAGACCGCCTGCCACGCTTCGTGCGGGCTATGTATTTCTGGAACAGATTGCGAGTAAGGCAAACAAGATCGCCGCCATGCTGGAAAAAATGGGGGGCGAGTTGAACCAGTGGGGGCAGGTGCTGAAGCAGAATTGCGAAGAGCATCTGGAAGAATTGCGCTTTCTTGCCCCATGGCTGCGCATCGGGGATGATTTGTTGAGTGTTCGCGGGGATATTGCCGAAAAATTCCTGCACTTCGAGCATGCATTCAGCTTGCGTGAAGTCCCGACCCTGGCCAAATCGCTCAACCTTTCGCTTGAACAAAGCGGTGATTATGCCGAGCTCTCGCGCTGCATGCGGGAAGCCAACGAGAACGCTACTCAGCGCTTGCTCACACTTGAATCTCTGGCCAAACAAAGCGATGAGATGAGCGTGATGGACTTTACGTTTTTGTTTGATCCGGCGAGAAATCTGTTTTCCATCGGCTTTAACGTCACCGAAAGCAGACGTGACAGCAGCTTCTATGACCTGCTGGCTTCGGAGGCGCGCTTGTGCAGTTATGTCGCCATCGCTCTGGGACAGGTGCCGCAGGATCACTGGTTCTCGATGAGCCGCCTGCTCATAGCATCAAGGGGCGAACCCGTCCTGGTATCGTGGAGCGGTTCGATGTTCGAATATCTAATGCCGCTGCTGGTCATGCCCAACT
>JAJZEQ010000205.1 GCA_021851345.1 Pseudomonadota bacterium | reverse complement strand
GCTGGTACTGCTCGCTACCGCGGGGCTGGGCTATTACGTCACCCGCCCGCTGGTGTTGCCTGCCACACCGTTTGTTTTCGATCTGAAGCAGGGTCACAGCCTGAAGGGCACCGCACGAGAATTTCAGCAAGCCGGCTTGCTGGAACAAGACTGGCCATTCATCTGGCTGGTGCGGCTGCTCGGTAAATCAACGCAACTCAAGGCGGGCAATTACGCGCTGGAGCATCCGGTGTCGATGCTGGAACTATTGGAGATTATCAGCCAGGGCAAAGTCAGCCAGAGACAGGCGAGTGTGATCGAAGGCTGGACGTTCAAGCAATTCCGCGATGCGCTGAATGCCAATCCCGATATCAGTCACGATACGGCAACCTTGACCGATGCGGAAATCTTGCAGCGTATCGGCGCAACAGAAACTCATCCCGAGGGCTTGTTCTTCCCGGATACCTATTATTTTTCCAGGGGCAGCAGCGACTTGGTGATATTCAAGCGCGCCTATCAGACCATGCAAAAACATCTGCAGCGAGCATGGTTGGCGCGCGCGCCCGATCTGCCCCTGCAGACCCCTTATCAGGCCCTGATTCTGGCTTCCATTGTCGAAAAAGAAACCGGCGCGCCGGGAGACCGGAGTATGATTGCCGGCGTGTTCGTAAACCGTTTACGCAAGGGCATGCTGCTGCAAACCGATCCCACCGTGATTTATGGCATGGGCGACAAATTCGATGGCAATCTGCACAAGCGCAACTTGCTCAAGGATACCCCCTACAACACCTACACGCGCAGCGGGTTGACCCCCACGCCGATTGCTTTGCCCGGCATGGCAGCTTTGCAGGCTGCCACGCATCCGGCAAAGACCGACGCGTTATATTTCGTGTCGCGCGGCGATGGGAGCTCGCAATTTTCCAGTACGCTGAACGCGCATAACCGTGCAGTGGACCAGTACCAGAAATGAGCAAGTTCATTACCTTTGAAGGCGTAGACGGGGCCGGGAAAAGCACCCATTTAGAGTGGTTTGCCGAAGCATTGAAGCGGCGTGGATTCGATGTGGTAGTTACCCGCGAGCCCGGGGGTACGCTTCTGGGTGAGCAATTGCGCGAAATATTATTGAACCAGTCCATGAATATCGGTACTGAGGCGCTACTAATGTTTGCTGCGCGTATGGAACATATTGAACAAATCATCAAGCCGTCGATGCGCGGTGGCAAGTGGGTGATTTCTGACCGTTTCAGCGATGCCAGCTTCGCCTATCAGGGTGGCGGAAGAGGATTGGACTGGGGGAAATTAAGTCAGCTTGAACAATGGGTGCATCCCGATCTGCAGCCTGACCTGACGCTGTTTTTTGATGTCCCGGTCGAAGTCGCACGGCAACGCCTGTCTAACAATGTCTCGCTGGATCGTTTCGAGCAGGAACAGGCCGATTTTTTCGAGCGCGTGCGGGCCGGATACTACAAACGCATACAGGAAAACCCGCAAAGATATGTCGTAATCGACGCGGGACAAACGCTGGACATAGTTAAGCATAAACTTGAAGAAATTATTTTAACCATTTGATATGAAATATATCTATCCCTGGCAAAAGAACGATTGGGCGCACCTGCAGGAGTTGCGCAAGCATCCGGCACAAGGGCTGTTGTTAAAGGGAACCAAGGGTATAGGCAAGCTCGAACTGGCGATCAATTATGCGAAAAGCTTGTTGTGCCAACATCCTGTCGAGGCTGGTTTTGCATGCGGAAAATGTTCATCATGCCATTGGTTCGAGCAAGGGGCGCACCCAGACTACCGTTTACTGCAACCTGAAGCATTAGACATTGACGGTGAAGCAAGCGACTCGGGCAAAAAGCCCAGCAAGCAAATTTCCATAGATCAAATACGGGGATTGGCCGATTTTTTTGGCATGTCTGCACATCAAGGCGGCAGGCGCGTGGTTCTCATTCATCCAGCCGAAGCGATGAACATCAACGCCGCAAATGCCTTGCTGAAAAGCCTTGAAGAGCCACCGCAGGGATTGTTGTTTGTCCTGGTGTCACATAAACCGCAACAATTACTGCCAACAATACTGAGTCGGTGCCTGGCCGTTGCACTGTCGGCTCCCGATGTTTCAAGCGCTGCTAGCTGGCTGGAAGAACAGGGTGTAAGAAACCCCGCCCAAGCCCTTGCAGTGTCAGGTTTTGCGCCGTTGCAGGCTGCTCAGTTCGATGAGCAACCGGGCAGCGAGGAACGCGAAAAGTTGTTGCGAGCCGTCCGCCTGCCTGCCACTCTGGATGCATTTGTGCTGGCCGAAGTTCTGCAGAAAATTGAGCAGGTTTTGGTTGTGCAATGGCTTCAACAATGGTGTTATGACCTCAACTCAATGAAGTTTGCGGGAAAATTGCGCTACCATCCGGGCGAAGAAGCCGCCATAAAGAAACTGGTTGATCCTGTTGCTCCGTTAAACCTGGCCCGCTTGCACAATCACATGAATACGGCAAAACGAGAAGCACGACACACGCTCAATCCAAAGTTGTTTTTTGAATCACTTTTGCTTGTTTACCGCCAATTGATGGTCGAATAGGCATGCAGTTCGTCGATTCCCACTGCCATATCAATTTCCCCGAACTCGCTGCGAATATGAGCGATGTGCTGGCGCAAATGCGCCAGAATGAAATTGTCAGCGCGCTTTGCGTTTCGGTTAATCTGGCCGATTTCCCACAAGTGCTTGCGCTTGCTGAGCAGTATCCCCACATTTACGCATCAGTCGGGGTACATCCGGACTATGAAGGGGTGGAAGAACCTGATGTCGGGCACCTGGTCGAGCTGGCACGGCATCCCAAGGTAGTCGCCATCGGCGAAACAGGCCTGGATTATTTTCGCCTGAAAGGCAATCTGGAAGGGCAGCGCACACGATTTCGCACCCACATCCGTGCAGCGATAGAGAGTGGCAAACCGCTGATCATCCATACCCGCGAAGCTGCGGCGGATACCCTGCGCATCATGGCGGAAGAAAATGCTGCCGAATCGGGCGGCGTGATGCATTGTTTCACCGAAACCTGGGAAGTGGCCGAAGCCGCGCTTGCGATGGGCTTTTATATTTCCTTTTCCGGTATAGTGACTTTCAAGAATGCCAGGCAGCTCAAAGAAGTCGCGCAACTCGTGCCACTGGATCGTATCCTGATCGAAACCGACTCACCCTATCTCGCGCCGGTGCCGCACCGCGGCAAGCTTAACCAGCCGGCTTTCGTGAAGCACGTGGCCGAAGAGATTGCCATGCTGCGCGGTATTGGACTGGACGAAGTAGGGCAGCGCACCACCGAAAATTTTATACGTTTGTTCAAGCCGGGGGGAATTTCACGGTAAGTTTCCCAGTAAAATTATTGACAGGGATATGAATATCCCTATAATGCGCAACTCGTTTTGCGGGAGTAGCTCAGTTGGTAGAGCGCAACCTTGCCAAGGTTGAGGTCGAGAGTTCGAGACTCTTCTCCCGCTCCAAATCTGAGGGAAAGCATTCTGGCTTTCCCTTAATTCTTTCAAGTCGGCTATTCGAAACACGGCGAGATAGCAAAATGGTTATGCAGCGGATTGCAAATCCGCCTATCCCAGTTCGATTCTGGGTCTCGCCTCCAACACGTTCAGAATTTCTCGGCTGGTTTAGATGCTATTTTGCTAATCCAGGGGGTCATATCAGATGCAATCCAACCCGATTCGAGTATTGAGTGGAGACATTGGCGGAACCAAAACCCGTCTTGCCATTATCATTGTAGATGGCATTCAGTTGCATACCGAGCGTGAACAAAGCTATCCGAGCCGGGATTATGCTGAATTTGACGAATTGCTGGGGGATTTTTTGCGCGGCACTGATGTTCCGCATCGTGCAGCCTTCGGGATTGCCGGTCCGGTACAAGGCAGGGTGGCGCAAACGACGAATTTGCCGTGGCACATTGATGCCGATGCGATACAAAAAAAACTGGGCATCAAATCATGCAAGCTGCTGAATGATCTGGAAGCTACCGCTTGTGGTTTGCCAGCGCTGGGCAGCGCAGATCTGCTGACCTTGCATGAAGGTGCACCAAACTCCATAGGCAATGCCGCAGTCATTGCGGCAGGAACAGGGTTGGGCGAAGCAGGTTTGTATTGGGATGGACAACAATATCAGCCTTTTGCCACTGAAGGTGGGCACACCAGCTTTAGTCCGGGCGATGAAATGGAAGTGGCATTGTTGAGACACTTGCAACAAGATCATGGCCATGTCAGCTGGGAGCGTATCGTTTCCGGGCCCGGCTTGGTCAACCTGCACAAATTTCATTGCCTGTACCGCGGCATCCCGATACCGGATTGGCTACAACATGAGATGCACGAGGGTGATGCGGCGTCAGCGATAGCAAAAGCTGCGCTAAGTGAACGCGATGAATTATCCTCAGAGACCCTGAATTGGTTTGTGCGCTTATATGGTGCGGAGGCGGGTAACCTTGCACTAAAGGTAATGAGCCGCGGCGGTTTGTATCTGGGTGGGGGTATTGCCCCAAAAATCCTGCCACGCCTGCAAAATGGCGCCTTTCTTGACGCCTTTTTCAACAAGGGACGTATGCGCCCATTGCTGGATGCGATGCCGGTCAAGGTTATCCTTAATGACCGGGCAGCCCTGTACGGGCCTGCCTTGCATGCATCCAATAGCCGACTTTGACCAACTGGCATCCCACTTGCTTGCGTCTGTCCCAATCGCAGCGCGAATGAGAGCGCATGCGCTATAATTTGCGGCTTGGCATACCAACATTTTTACTATCTAACGGGCATCCGGATCATGAAAAATAGCACCCCATTTATTCTTCAAGTGCGCCCCAAAATACCGGCTCGCCTGGCACGTCTTGAGGAGATTGCAACCAATCTCTGGTACAGCTGGGATCGTCCCACGCGAGCATTATTTGCGCGCCTGCACCCGGGTTTATGGAAAACCACAGGGCAGTGCCCGAAAGCATTTTTGAAGCGTATTGACGAACAACGCCTGGTTGATGCCGCCGAAGACCAGGTGTTTATTGGTAATTTTAACCGGGTATTGGCGGCCTATGATACCTATCATGATGTACGTTTACCGGCCAGCGGTTCGGATTGGCTGCATAAAGAGGACCTGATCGCCTATTTCTGCGCTGAATTCGGCTTTCATGAAAGCTTCCCGATTTATTCCGGCGGATTGGGAATTTTAGCAGGCGATCATTGCAAGGCAGCCAGCGATCTGCGTTTGCCATTCGTTGGCATGGGATTGCTTTATCGGCAGGGTTACTTTCACCAGACAATTGATGGTGAAGGCAATCAAATCGCAACAAATAGCGATTCCCATTTCGAGGATTTGCCGATAAAGGCGGCAACTCTGGCTGATGGCTCAGAAGCCTACACTTCAGTAGATTTGCCCGGTCGCAAGCTAAACCTCAAGATATGGCAAGCCAAGATTGGACACATCACGCTCTACCTGCTGGATACAGATCTGGAGAGCAACAGTCCGCATGACCGCGACATCACCCATCGTCTCTACGGCGGCGACAAGGTGATGCGATTGGAACAGGAGATCGTGCTGGGTATCGGCGGCGTGCGTGCATTGCGGATACTGGGACTTAAACCAACCGTTTGGCACATTAACGAGGGACATGCTGCGTTCCTGGTATTGGAACGGATTCGTCAAAAGGTTAGCGATGAGGGGCTGGATTTTGCGTCCGCGCTCGAATATGTGGCAGTCAACACCATCTTTACCACGCATACCCCGGTGCCGGCCGGACACGACCATTTCAGCGCAGGAATGATGGGATCCTACTTCGAACATTATTATCACGAGCTCAAACTGAGCCGTGACGAATTTTTGGCCCTGGGTAATGCCAAGGATAGTCCCGATTTCAACATGACTGCCCTGGCAATCCGTGGCACGCGTTATAACAACGGCGTGTCGCGTATCCATGGTGATGTGTCGTCAAATATTTGCGGTGACATGTGGCCCGAAATCGAGCAGCAGGAAAACCCGATGACCTATATCACCAACGGGGTACACGCGCCTACCTTCCTGGCCTCTGAATGGATCGAGGTGCTGGAACGACATCTGGGAATAGAATGGAGTGCACGCATGAATGACGTGGACTTCTGGCAGGGTATCGAGGACATCCCCGACCATTTGTTCTGGAGCGTTCGCCAGTCCCTGAAAGCCAAGATGCTGAACATGGTCCGCGAACGTATCAGTGAGCAACATTTCAGGAATCAGGGATCCGAAGCTCATTTGGATCGTCTGCTCAAATACGTCAACCCTGAAAACCCGAATATCCTGACTATCGGTTTCGCGCGGCGTTTTGCGACCTACAAGCGCGCGACGATGCTGTTTGGTGATCTGGGTTGGCTGCGAGAAATCCTGCACAACCCTGATCGCCCCGTGGTGTTCATCTTTGCGGGCAAGGCCCATCCGGCAGACATTCCCGGGCAGGATCTGATACGCCGTATCACCCAGATTTCGAAAATGACTGAGTTTGTCGGCAAGATACTGATCGTGGAAGGTTACGATCTCGCCCTGTCGCGCAAACTTGTTTCCGGAGTGGACGTATGGTTGAACAATCCGCTCTATCCGCTCGAGGCCAGTGGTACTTCCGGCATGAAAGCCGGGATCAACGGCGCGATCAACCTGTCCGTCCTGGACGGATGGTGGGGGGAGAGCTACGACGGCAAGAATGGCTGGGCGATCAAGCCGGTATCTGAGGCATTGAGCGAGGAAGTTCGCACGCGCGAGGAAACAAGCACCTTGTATGAGTTGTTGCAGGATCAGGTTGTGCCTTTGTACTATGAGCACAGCAAAATGGGGTTTTCGCCCGAATGGGTAAAAATGTCCAAGCACTCAATGGCAACGATCATGCCCCGCTTCAATTCCAAACGCATGGTGGGAGAATATCTTGCCAAGTGTTACCTGCCTGCCAGCAGGCAACACCGCTTATACAAGCAAAACAACCACCAAAATGCCCTTGCCATAGCCGCATGGAAAGCTCGTATTCGCAATGCCTGGCCAGGGGTTGCTCTACGCCGTTTGGGCATTGAGCAGGGCAATATAAATTTCGGTGAAAACCTGAGGTTTGAAATTGCTGTCAGTTTGAACGGCCTGGATCCCAAGGACGTGGTCGTCGAGATGTTGATCGGATTATTTACCAAGCGCGAGAAACTCAAGGATACGAATCATTACAGCTTCGAAGCTACCGGCACAATGACCGAGGCCGGTGAAAATTTATTTGCGCTGGAGATTCAACCTGAGCAATGCGGAAAGCTTGAATATCGTATTCGCGCTTATCCGTTTCACGAAATGCTGACTCATCCGTTTGAGTTGGGTATGATGCGCTGGCTGTAAGCAGACAACCCCTGCACATATCTCGTCGGAAAGTGAGTCCGCATTGGCCGAATTGAAAGTCCTGTTCGTGACTTCGGAAATCGCGCCGTTGATCAAGACGGGTGGTTTGGCCGATGTCAGCGGCGCTTTACCGGTTGCTTTGCGCGCCATGGGTATAGACGCGAGGGTACTGGTGCCTGGCTATAACCAGGTCATTGCGCAACTGGTGGATCATCAAGTCGTGGCGACCTTCGCTGATATGCCTGGTTTTCCATTCGCGCATCTATTGTCCGGCACGATGGCAAATGGCATGCCGTTGCTTGTGCTCGACTGTCCGAGCTTGTACCAGCGGGAAGGCGGGCCCTATCAGAATGCCCAGGGACACGATTGGCCAGACAACGCGCTGCGTTTTGGCATGCTGTCCAAGGTGGCCGCTGAGTTGGGCGGCAGCACGTCACCTCTTTCATGGCACCCTGATCTGGTGCATTGCAATGACTGGCAAACCGCTTTGACGCCTGCGTATCTGCATTTTTCGCCCGGTGCGGCACCCAGCATTGTCTCAATACACAATCTGGCGTTCCAAGGTAATTTCCCGCCCGAGACGGTGCAGCAACTCCACTTGCCGCCGTCTTGTTACAGCATCGACGGTGTGGAGTTTTACGGCAACATGTCATTTCTCAAAGCCGGTTTGTTTTATGCAGACCACATCACTACCGTCAGCCCGAATTACGCCAAAGAAATCCAGCAAGAGCAACTCGGTTTCGGCATGCAAGGACTGCTCACCAGCCGCAGCGGCCATCTCACCGGCATACTCAACGGTATCGATACCGACGAGTGGAACCCGATGACCGACCCACACCTTGTCAGGCCATACAGCAGCGCAAACATGTCCGGCAAAGCCGCCGACAAGGAAGCACTGCAAAGCAGGATGGGCTTGAATATCGAACCGGATGTGCCATTGCTAGGTGTGGTCAGCCGTTTCACCGATCAGAAGGGACTGGACTTGTTGCTGGAAATCGCACCGCTGCTAACCGGGCTGCCGGTGCAATTGGCAATGCTAGGCAGCGGCGATACGAAAAGGCAGAAAGCCGCGCGCGATTTGTCGCACCTTTTTCCCGGCAAGATCGGCGCGGTGATCGGCTTCCGCGAAGCACTT
>JAJZEQ010000236.1 GCA_021851345.1 Pseudomonadota bacterium | reverse complement strand
AGAAATCGAGATCGCCAAACGCATCGAAGAAGGCCTGAAGCACATGATACAGGCGATTTCTGCGTGCCCGGCGACGATCGCCGAAATTCTGGCATTGTCGGCAAAGATCGAAACCAACCAGATGCGCATCGACGAGCTGATCGATGGCTTTGTCGATACAGAAGATGAGGCAGTCATTTCTTCTTCGGAGAGCGAAGAAGAAACCGATGAAATCACTGATAGCGGCGATGAAGAAGACGAGGAAGCCGCAGCAGCAGAGGCGGCAGCCAATCTGGCGCAGCTTAGAGAAGATGCTTTGGCGCGTTTCGGCGTGGTATCTGATCTGTTTGTCAAGATGGGCAAGGCTTATGAGAAGCACGGCTACCGCAGCAAGCAGTACGACAAGCTGCAAACCGGCATTTCAGACGAGTTGATGAAATTCCGCTTTTCCGCAAAGCAGGTGGATGCACTGTGCGACACCATGCGCGGGCTGGTCGAGGAAGTGCGCCGCAGCGAACGCAGCATCCAGGATATGTGCGTATCAAAAGGCAAGATGCCGCGCCCGCATTTCATCAAGGCATTCCCCGGCAATGAAGACAATTTGCAATGGGTGGCGCAGGAACTGAAGACGAAAAAACCCTATAACGAAACGCTGGAACGTTATCAGCATGCGATCGTGGAACAGCAAAAGAATCTGCTTGACCTGCAGCGGCGTGTCGGCATTCCGATCCGCGACCTGAAGGAAATCAACCGGCAGATGACAAACGGCGAAGCCAAAGCGCGCCGCGCCAAACGCGACATGATTGAGGCCAACCTGCGGCTGGTGATTTCGATCGCCAAGAAATACACCAACCGCGGATTGCAATTTCTCGACCTGATCCAGGAAGGCAACATCGGCCTGATGAAGGCGGTGGACAAGTTCGAATACCGTCGGGGCTACAAGTTTTCCACCTATGCCACCTGGTGGATACGCCAGGCGATCACCCGCTCCATCGCCGACCAGGCGCGTACCATCCGTATTCCGGTGCACATGATCGAGACCATCAACAAGATGAACCGCATCTCACGGCAGATCATGCAGGAGACCGGGCAGGAGCCGGATGTTGCGACACTGGTTCAGAAGATGGAAATGCCCGAAGACAAGATCCGCAAGATATTCAAGATCGCCAAAGAACCGATCTCCATGGAAACCCCGGTGGGCGATGATGACGATTCGCACCTTGGCGACTTCATCGAAGACTCGCATACTGCCGTGCCTATCGATGCGGCGATCTACGAAAGCTTGCGCGGCGCCACCTCGGATATCCTGGACAGCCTGACCCAGCGCGAAGCCAAGGTATTGCGGATGCGCTTCGGTATCGAAATGAACACCGATCACACGCTCGAAGAAGTGGGCAAGCAATTCGATGTTACACGCGAGCGTATTCGTCAAATTGAAGCCAAGGCGCTGCGCAAACTTCGCCATCCTTCGCGTTCCGAGAAGCTGAAAAGCTTCCTGGACAGTGAAAATTAGGCTGATATCACAAAACTCTTTCGGGTCGTTAGCTCAGTTGGTTAGAGCAGAGGACTCATAATCCTTTGGTCGGTGGTTCAAGTCCACCACGACCCACCAATAAAGCAAAGGCTTGCAGAAATGCAGGCCTTTTGTTTTTACTACTGCGTTCTTGCTGGGCTTATCGGAAATACGCCCAGGAATCGAAACCAGTCCGGATAAGAAGATAGCATCTTCAAAGACTTTCGAGCCTCGGCGTTATTTTATGGCTATGCTGCGGCGTATTTTTTCGCTGTCAATTCATCCCGGCGCACTCATGCGTTGCGCCAGCTGATAACTCCAGATCATCATTTGATTGAGGCCCAGAAGCTATACCCGGCGCTAAGAAACTCGCCGTAGGGGATGTAATGCGAGCCGTCGCAGGAAAAAGTGAGGCCGACTATGCCGTTAAAGAGATTCAGTGTGCCTGAGCGCAGGTAGAACATCTCGTCCATAAAACGCAACTCCCGAAACGTGTCCAGCACGGGACGTATCTTGTCATACGGAACCGCTGCTTCAGGCGGATAAGACGTTTTTGGATAAGCGAGGCAAATGTCCGGGTCGATCAACGCATCGATATCGAGCAGCCGGTAGCGATAGGGATCTTCCATCACCCAAATGACAGCGCGACTGCTGGAAAAATGCAACATCACATGGTACACGCCATGGTAAACCATCAATTCCTCGACTACCCCCAGAACGGTTTCGATTTGCTGATCCATGACACTTTCAACACGGTTCTGGTGAAAGACAGTGTCGCGAATGGAGGGGTCGCCCTTGAGCTGGCGCCAGAGAACCGGTTCATCATACAGGCCGTGTGTGAGAGGCAGGTCGCGCAAATCGAAATCTGTGCCGATAAATCCCAGCACAGCGCCAGAAGGATTGCGCACAATTTGCACTGCAGTGAGCGAAGGGCGTCGCCCAACCAGGCTGATGTATGCTTCTGAAAGCAGGGTGCCCGTGACTGGCAAAACTTCGCACATGTACGGCCGCTTCGATCGATCCCGGCCGAAAGATGCAGCCACCAATCCATCGGCTTCGACATTGCTGCTTATTTGGATCCCGCTGATATCCAACGCGTAAAGAGATTTGCCGTATCGCAGTGTTTTCAAGCCTTCACTCAAAACCAAATCGAGTCTGGCTCGATCTGCCCAAACCCGGTTGCAGCGCGCCGCCAGTTGCTGCAAAGGCTCCTGCAAAATGTTCAATAGCTCCTTGCGCTGATGCGCGATGCTTTCCTGCAATGTTTTTTTTTCTTGATGCATGGTTTTAGCCTCATAACTGTAGCTCTGTGGCGATATCTACATAGAAGGACATTCGCTGGTCAACACTGGAAATAAACATGCTAGCTGACGTCCGAGTAATCCATGGCCATGATTTTTGGCGCGCGATCTATGCGGTATAGGACGACCAACAAACCAATGGTTGAAATGAACATGAAGTGCGGGCCGAATAACCAGAACACCAGCGGCACCATAAAATAGTATGCGCGCATACCCAGACTATAAAACTTGCCGGCCCGGTTAAGGTGGGTCGCAACATGTGCGGGCGAGATCATTTTATGGTTTAGTGCAAGGGGTACGTTGACCATGTAGCCCACGTGGTTGAATACCCTGATCGACATGGAAAAACTAAAAAAAGCCACGAACATGTCCAGCAGCAAACAGATAAGCTTGGTCAGCCAAAGTTCGGGCGGCGTCGCGCCGACAATGTTCAGGACATGCCAGGTTGATTCAAGTTTTCCGCCCTCGCTGAGAGTCAGGATTCCGATGATCATCAGCACCGAGGTTGAGGCGAGGAAGGTGGCGGCCATAGTCGAATTGCGCAGGGTTTGAACAGCCAGTATGTCCCTGCGTTCATGCATGATGGTTTCCACCCATGATGTTCGAGCAATGATGTTTATTGCCTGCACAGTATATGTGGGGTCCTTTTTCACCATGCTGCGGATGAACAAGTGGTAAGCGAAAATCAGCGAGGCGCTTGCGATAAAGCTGGCAAGGTCGAAAATGTAGGAGTTAAATTGGGCGTGCATTGTTTGATCCATCACAAAGTAGCCTTCATGGTTGTTACGGGAAGTATGCTGATCATATTACGCATGCCGCCTTCGCTGATACAGCATAACGAAAATTTAATGCTGGATGCCATCAATAACCATACGGGTTGCTGCTGGTAAAGACTGCGCCGGTCACCAGGAACCGGCGCGTGAATGAACACGCAGCGTCAGAACAGGCAACGCCGGTTAACGTACCAATTTCCAGGGTTCGTCCGAGATTATTGAGTTCGCCGATGCTGGGAACTACTTGAAAACCTGGCCTGAACGTTCAAATGGCTTTCAACGCAGTCAATGCCGCGTCGTAATTTGGCTCCTTTTTGATATCGCTCACCAGCTCTGTGTAGCGTACCGTATTGTTGCTGTCGAGCACGATCACGGCCCGGGCGGTGAGCCCGGCCAGCACCCCATCCGCGATCTTGACGCCGTAGTCGCGCATGAACTCCCTGCCGCGCATCGTGGAGAGATTGTCCACGTTGCTCAGCCCTTCGCTGCTGCAGAATCGCGCCATCGCGAAGGGCAGGTCAGCAGAAATGTTGATTACGACGGTGTTGTCCAGGCTGGAGGCTTCCTTGTTGAAGCGGCGCGCAGAAGCCTGGCAGGTTGGTGTATCCAGGCTGGGCACGATATTCAACACCTTGCGCTTGCCGGCATAGCTGCCCAGCGTGACGTCCTGCAAGTCCTTGTTCACCAGCGAGAAGCCGGGTGCGGGTTTTCCCACCTGCGGAAAATCGCCATAAAGTTTTACGGGTGTGCCGCCGAGGGCCGTGGTTAGTGTGGTCTTGGTCATGCTGTTCTCCTTTGGTTAGGGTACGCGGCGGGCTGGCGCCCCGCGTCAATATTCGGGAATCTCTTAAAATCAGCAAACTGAATCAGGCTCGAATTATTTCGAGGTCAGTGATGATACTCTTCCCGTTGATGCCGTGCTGCAAGAGCGGTTCGCACCAGGTATTATTCAAGGCAAATCAGGGACAGCCGGAAATAATTGTTGAATCTATTTCATGTTTGCCGCTCTCAATTATAAATTAGCACCCCTTTTAGGCGGAATGAGCTGCCGGTTCCGGAAGGTTCGAAAGCGAGGCAGTCAAGTCTGTATGGCTATCGCAGGCGCTTTTTGTAACCGGGTAAATGAATGAGATCAATGGAGGAATATTATGTTTGAACCTATTGTTATTCCCTTCGGGGCGAAGATGCTTTTCAACACGGTAACACTTAAACCCGGTGTTCAGCTTGAAGAAGTGGAAATGGCGCTGGGCGAGATGTGCAATGTCGTAAAAGACACATATGGCGGGGACAAGGGCGGTTTTATCGCCGGCCAGGTTTTCAAGTTTTCAGGTTTCATTTCGGACGAAGGTTCCTTGAGCGGACCGAAGGCAGCCGATGACCATGTTGCGATCGTCACCTTTTGGCGGTCCTTTGATGAGCATGAAAAATCGCACGCTGACGAAGCATTCAAGGACAAGTTTTCGGCGCTGACCGCGCTATGCACGGATAGCAAGGAATTCGGCTACGACATGCTGTGGCAGGGAGTGCCCGAGTGATATGGCATCCCGGACGGTATCATAATGCCGGGAACGGAATCACAAATGAATTCCGGTGCGGCTCCAATCTGTTGCGCCGAGCTGAATGTGTTGGCCATTAAGCGTTGGTGGGTATCATTACGCAGCTTGCGCGATGCTATCTATGACACGGTATCCCGCCGCATGCAGCATCTTTATTTCGCTCACGAAGAACATTTTTGGCCGTACGGTTTGCACTACCAGCACGCCGAATAAAATTTCATTCTTGATCAGTGGTATGCCCAGATAGCTCTGGTATTTTTCCTCACCGGAACCTTGAATATGATAATAATCGGGGTGGGTGCCCGAATTTTTACCGGCAGGGACCGGCGCGTTCTTGCCACAGCGCCGGTCAATCCCTGCTTTACCGACATGCTCACACCAAGAACGGATTGGCTTAATCCGCTGGTGGCAACGAGTCTTAGTTGGTTGCCGGCGTGGTTAAGGGTATACAAACTGCACACGTCGACTTTAATTTCCTCGCCAAGTTTTTTTACAATTGAACTTAGGTAAAAAGATTCTGACGGCATAAACTTCCTTTAATAGAGGTTGGCAAGGTTGTTGTAATGCCGGAGTGAGTTTCGCAAATGTCGTGCCAGCAGGATATTTGTCGAATACCGGGTTTTACCTGGGGCCCTGCCGCTAAAATAATGAATTGATTATGAAGAGAGTTTATTGGCAAGTGGCCAAAAGCGGGGCCGTATTCAGTCACGATGAATACTCGAAAAGATTTGGGCGTGCACCTTTTTGAAGCATAAATTGACACTACAAAAATTCAGCGCCGGATGACCGGGTCCGTTTGGCCCGGCCCGGCCGCTACCCTTCAGACTATTCAGACTATATGGCAGCGTGTTAATGGCGTATGTTGAAAACAATATTACTGCCTGAAATTACTGCCTGAACGTTTTTCGTAAAAATCGGGCAGGCACCTGCGCAGGAGTATCATGCCACGCTACGACCAACCGTATCGTGTGTACGGGAAAACTGCCTTGACGGTATATTAGTAACTGTTAATATGTTTGTAGTTCGTTTGCGCGCTCATTTTTCCGGAGGTGCGGCATGACTGGTAAAGCGAAAAGAATTCCATTGTGGCAGGAGCTTGCCCTGGCTCTGGCAATCAAGGGCCTTGTGCTCGCTGTCATCTGGTCGGTGTGGTTTTCCTCCCCGGGGGATGCCGGGCTCAATGACCAGCAAGTGGCCGCCAGGATATTCCACGGCAACAAATGAAGGAGCATGACCATGATTCCGTCCGCCGAACTCGTTGACTTATCGCGCCTGCAGTTCGCAGTCACGGCTTTGTATCATTTTCTTTTTGTTCCGCTGACACTGGGACTTTCGTTCCTGCTGGTCATTATGGAATCGGTCTACGTGATGACCGGGAAGGAAGTTTATCGCGACATGACCCGGTTCTGGGGAAAGTTGTTCGGTATCAACTTTGCCCTCGGGGTGACCACAGGCCTCACAATGGAATTCCAGTTCGGCACCAACTGGGCGTATTACTCGCATTATGTGGGCGACATTTTCGGTGTGCCGCTCGCCATCGAAGGGCTGATGGCATTCTTTCTGGAGTCGACTTTCGTCGGCCTGTTCTTTTTTGGATGGAATAAATTATCCAAAGTGCAGCATCTTCTGGTTACCTTTCTGGTGGCGCTGGGTTCCAATCTTTCGGCGTTGTGGATATTGATCGCCAACGGCTGGATGCAGAATCCGGTCGGGGCGGAATTCAACTATCACACCATGCGCATGGAGATGACCAGCATCACCGACTTGCTGTTCAATCCGGTGGCGCAGGTCAAGTTTGTGCATACTGTCTCGGCGGGCTATGTGACAGCCTCGATGTTCGTGCTCGGCATCAGCGCCTATTACCTGCTTATCGGACGGGACAAGGCATTTGCGATGAGGTCAATTGCCGTAGCCGCCGGCTTTGGTCTCGCCTCCGCGCTGTCTGTGATCGTGCTGGGGGATGCCTCCGGCTATACTGTGGGCGAAGTGCAGCGCGTCAAGCTGGCCGCTATCGAGGCGGAATGGCACACTGAAAAAGCGCCTGCGGCCATTACCGCGTTCGGCTTTCCCAATGAGGCCACCCAGCGCACTGATTACGCAATCAGGATTCCCTACCTGCTGGGCCTGATCGCAACCCGTTCGGTTGACGAGCAGATCACTGGAATAGCCGAGCTGCGCGAAGGAAATGTGGCGAAAATCAGGAATGGCATGACCGCATATTCGGCCCTGGAAAAATTGCGCGCCGGAGATGCCAGCGACGAAACCAAAGCGCTGTTTGAAAAATACAAAGCCAATCTGGGTTATGGTTTGCTGCTCAAAAAATATACGCCGGACGTGGCGGATGCAACTGAAGAGCAGATCAGGATGGCATCCCGCGACACCATACCGGGAATTGCACCGATGTTCTGGACATTCCGCATCATGGTGGCAATTAGCCTCGTCATTCTTTTCATAATTTCCGCCAGTTTCTATTACGTCGCGAAACGCAGCATCGCAGAAAAAAAATGGCTGCTTAAACTTGCGTTGTACGGCATCCCCTTGCCGTGGATCGCCTGTGAGATGGGCTGGATAGTCGCCGAATACGGGCGGCAGCCGTGGACCATCAGCGGCATCCTGCCGACACGGTTGAGTACATCCAACCTCGACCCGTCCAGCGTGTACTTCAGCCTCGCCGGATTTGTCGGCTTCTATACGCTGTTGCTTGTGGCTGAACTGTACCTGATGTTCAAGTATGCGCGCCTCGGTCCGCAGAGTCTGCATACCGGCCAATACGGCAAAGCATAGGGAGAAAATAATGATATTCGACTATGAAACACTGAAACTGATCTGGTGGCTGTTTGTCGGTGTCCTGCTGGTCGGCTTTGCCATCACCGACGGGTTCGATCTGGGTGTCGGGGCGTTGCTGCCGTTCCTGGGCAAGAATGACGAAGAGCGCCGTGTCATCATCAATTCGGTGGGCGCCACCTGGGAGGGTAACCAGGTCTGGTTTGTCACTGCGGGAGGCGCGATCTTCGCCGCGTGGCCCATTGTTTATGCAACGGCCTTTTCCGGTTTTTATATCGCGCTGATGCTGACGCTGTTCGCGCTGTTTTTCAGGCCCGTTGGTTTTGACTACCGCAGCAAGGTGGCCGATCCCCGCTGGCGGTCAGTCTGGGACTGGGGGCTGTTCGCGGGAGGCTTCGTGCCCGCACTCATTTTCGGTGTCGCCTTCGGCAACCTGCTGCAAGGCGTACCGTTCAGTTTCGACAATGACCTGAGGGTCACCTACAGCGGCAGCTTCTGGCAACTGCTGAATCCGTTCGGACTGCTTGCTGGCGTGGTCAGCCTGGCTATGCTGCTGATGCACGGCTCGATCTATCTCCAGATCAGG
>JAJZEQ010000047.1 GCA_021851345.1 Pseudomonadota bacterium | reverse complement strand
CAGTCAAACAAAAAGGAATCGAACAGGACACGCCAGCGCTTCTCTATCCATTTAACGGAATCCTGTGGGTCGTCGAATTGCGGAATCAGGAAGGCATCATTGTCATCGCGCAAGTCTTCCAGTGTCTGGGGCAAGGGCAATGGATCCGGGCAGGCAGTGCTCAGCCAATCGAGAAAAGGTTGCTTGTATACCAGTATCGCAACCGAGCGGTTGAGCACGAATCTTGGATAATCACTCACGGACGAGATCCGCTGAATAGCCAGTCCATCTCATTTATCCACCCGCTCGCACAATTCTTTTCCAGACCTGAAGTGTGGGACATATTTCGCGGATACTTTTACCGGATCACCATTTTTGGGATTACGCGCCTGATGTGCCGGACGGTAATTCAATCCAAAGCTGCCGAAGCCGCGTATTTCGATACGCCCTCCCTTCGATAAAGTGTTGGACAGCGCATCCAGAATTACTTTGACTGCGCTTTCGGCGTCATTGGCGAGAAGCTGCGGGTGCAGCTCGGCTAAACGTGCAATCAGGTCAGAGCGGATCATGAGAGTTGTCGTTCATATGGAATGCTTTTGATTCTCCCCGAAAACGTAATTGCCTTCAATCACTTTTATGGTCAGATTGGACTGTCATGACGAACTGGTTTCGACCCAAGTCACTCAGAACGTATTGCAAAAGTGAGAATCGAATTAGCGTCCGCAGTTGGCACCGCAATCCGATCATTGTAATAGCCATTGTGAAAGCATACAGTGGCGTTTCATGGCGCTCCGGCTAATCGGTGCATATTTATTCAGCCAATATTTTCACAGAGATAACTTCCAGAACGTCACTTGACTGAATTCCACCATCGTTGGTCAAGAAGAACTTACAGCCCGCTTGAATAGCTGTAGCGTAATGCAGCGCATCGATAAATTTCAAGCCACGCTTGGCTCTCAACTGTGCAGCCAAGTCAAAGGTTCCGGCATCATGCGATTGGATAGACAAAAAATCTTCCGTGCTGAAAAATGCCTTGAAACTCGCAGCCAGTGCCGGATTGCCGGTTTGATAAGGCTTCACTAATGTCTCGGCAATCGCGGCATCCCCGGTATAGCCGATGATTAACCCCGAATCAATGGCTTCAATGACGGGTGCGACCACCGAAGAATAGTCTGGATTGCGGTCCAGGAAGTACACAAAAACATTAGTGTCCAGGTAGACGCGGTGTCCGGCCATGCGAGCGATTGCATCATCTATCTTTCCCATGAGTCACGACCACCATTCAGGTCGGCTTCAATTTCTGCGGTTGTTTGACCCCAAAGACCACGTGCGATACCTGCGTAGGCCATCGCCGACTCTTTGCGCACCTTGCGGTTTACGGGCACCAAGGTAACAACACCGTTTGCGTAAGCAACTTCAAGCATGTCGTTGGGCTTGATGTGCGCTGCTTCAGCAATGCGGGTGGGGATTGTGATCTGGTGTTTGAGTCTTACTCGCACTTGTGACATGGATGGCTCCGGTCTTGGTTGAAAAGTAGGAATTAATCCTAACATTCCTACTATTCTGGTGCAAGTTTGTTCACCGATCATGTTCGCCGATCAATCAGGTAACTGCGCTACGTCTTTTATGGGTAGTATTCTGTTGGAAAACTCTTTTTTCAGAGCGCTAAAAATTATTTAAGCCGCTTAGGCGTGTTGCGTTTCGAAGGATATAAGGGGAGTCCCATTTTGCCTGATCGCTCGTTGTGGAACCTCTGATTAGCCTCTACGATGAAAATCTATTGTGTTTTCCAACGCAACGGCTTTTGGCAGGATTTCAGAGTTTCGAAAAAATAGAGTTTTTCAACAGGATCGGTAGAACAGCGGTCGTTCGCTGGTAAGATGGCGTAGGTCGCTATGGCCATGAAGCGACATAGCCGAAGGGCAGCTTTCTTCCATCGAGATCGCAGGCTGCGACAACCGCTTCGTGCCAGGAGCCGATGCCTAAGGTTGCTATTCAATTTTAATCACGTCAGGATATAAAATTCATTCAGCGATGCGCATCATCATTCTCGCAACAGACAGGATGCCTCATTTTCTCACCCATCCTTTTCGGATCAAACCGGCAATTATCGTTTGATAAGCTGGTAGCAACAAACGCATCAGCGGTGCGATCAACCGGTGCTCTACCGAAAGAATGAGCCAGGCACTACCCAGTGCCACCAGCACGGCCCCGAGCATATCCAGCGGAAAATGCACACCCAGATAAATGCGTGCCCAGGCTACCAGCACGCCCATCAGGGCAAGCACCCAACCGGCTAACCGGGATTGCTCGCGCAGCAGCAGACTGAAGGCAATAGCCCAGATAAAGGTCAGGTGATCGCTTGGAAACGAACTGTCTCGAACATGAGGGATCAGCGTCTGACCGATTCCCGCTTCGAAGGGCCGGGGGTGATACCAGACCAAACCGATCAACTGATTGATCAGCAAGCCCGCCAATCCCGAAACCGTTGCAGCGATCAGAACCTGCCGCATGGCAGAGGAACCTCGCAGCCAGCCGATAATAAGACCTATCGGCACGAACCAGATCAGGCCATCTGCCAAAAATCTGGCGGTGTCGACCAGGATGCCAGAGGCGCTAGGCGCAGCATTGAGCAGCATAAATATAGAGTAGTTAAGACGTTCCAACTATGCTCCCGGTTAAGATAACCTAATTATATTCTCAGTTGGCTAATCGTCATTGCCGCTTAACTTACCCGTGCGAGTAGTGCCGTTGCCAAGTTAGCAGTATCGATGCCTGCCAAACGGATAGGTCACTTGATGCTCGACTATCTGTGGCACCTGTCCAAGCATAACTCAGTTCAGGGAGCTTTCGTGTGGCACGCGCAAGCCTCACCTTGGGCTGCTGCAACCAGCTCGTGCAGAATGCCGCACTCGGCGGCGGTATGGCCTGCCCCGCAGTGAGCGCGAAGCTGCGACAATTGTTTTTCCAAGGCGCGCATCGATTTGAGACGCACCCGCACCCGTGCCAGTTGCTCGTCGATTAACCGGTTGATGTCGCCACAGTCTGCATCAGGATGGGCAACGAAACCGAGCATTCGCTTGATCTCGGCCAGTGGCATGTCCAGCGCCCGGCAGTGGCGGATAAAAGACAGGCGTTCCAGATGCGCTGAGCCATAGTTACGGTAACCGTTGTCAGTCCGTGCGGGCGCAGGTATCAACCCCTCTTTTTCATAGTACCGGATAGTTTCAATACCAACGCCGGTAGCTTGGCACAATTCGCCGATACGCATTTTTTCTCCCATTCAACAACGTTCGATTTTATTCTATTGACTCTGAAGTCACTACAGGGTTTTTAATATTAACGCGGACTCTGTTATTTTTGCAATAAACCCGCCAAATTCCAGCTCACCATATTTACATCGTCGGAGCTTTCGCTTAACTCAAGAAGGAGATCACCATGAAACGACTTATTACTTTAGCTATCGCCGCCGCGCTGACATTGTCAACACCCGCACTCATGGCAGCCGATGCGCCTGCGGCTGCTGAATCCACCACACAGAGCAAATCGGCACCCAGCTTCGCCGATCAGGAAAAACAACTTGCCCAATGGCAAGAACAGATCAAGCTCATGCAGCAGCAGATGGAAAATATCCGTCAGACACAGAAACCTCAAGAGCGTCAGCAATTGCTACAACAGCACTGGATGACGATGCAAAATGCGATGGGAATGATGCGCGGCATGTGGGGGCCGAACGGAATGGGCTGTTGCATGGGTGGCTACGGGATGGGTCATGGCATGATGATGGGCGGGCCGATGATGGGATGGGGACAGATGCAAGACTACTACTCCAACCTCACACCTGAGCAGCAGAATCAGCGCAGGTATATGACTGACCAATACCTGCGCATGCAGCAGATGATGATGGATCAGATGATGCAGCATCAGCAATGGATGTGGCAGCCTCAGCCAGCTCCCCAATGATGCCTGCAACCGGTTCGAGGGAGATCGGTTTACACGGCGCAAGGCACCGGGTAAACCGTCCGTTCAACCGGGCCCCTCACACGCAATGCTTATCCGCCTCACAACTTCTTTAAAAGGTAAATAAAATGTCAGGTTCTCATTCCCATGTTGGGACAATATCCAGCAAACAATTGTGGGTAGCGACCAGTCTTACCTTCGCTTTTTGCCTGGGCGAGGCGGCAGTGGGTTACTTCTCCAACAGCCTGGCGTTGATGGCAGATGCAGGTCACAACTTTGCAGATGCGCTGGCTTTGGCGCTCTCCGCATTCGCCATATGGATGGCAACAAAGCCCGCTGACAGCAAGCGGACTTTTGGCTACCACCGCGTTGGTATTCTTGCCGCTTTAGTCAACGCTGCCGGCTTAGTAGTGATGGCCGGGGCGATCTTTTGGGAGGCTTTGCAGCGCCTAAACGCCCCGGAAGCAGTTCAGAGCGGGCCGATGATTTGGGTGGCACTCTTGGCCATCATCTTGAACTCAGGCATTGCGTGGTGGTTATCCAGAGCCGCAAAAGAAGACCTGAATATTCGCGGCGCCTTCTGCACATGATTGGCGATGCCGCCGCTTCTCTCGGTGTCGTCATTGCCGGCATCATCATCGCACTAACGGGCGCTTATATTGCCGACCCCATTGTTTCCATAATATTTGCAGCGCTGGTCTTGTGGAGTTCGTGGGGCATCCTCACCGAATCTATTCACGTGCTACTGGAAGCAACGCCCGCAGGCTTGGATTTGGCGAAAGTGGAGCAAGCGATTCGCGGTGTGGCGGGAGTGCTCGACACTCACGATATACACGTCTGGACGGTCTCTTCCGGCTTGATTGCGGGCAGTTGCCACATCGTGGTGGCGGATCAGCGCGTAAGCAACAGTCAACAAATTCATCAAAATGTGGCACACATGCTGGAACACGATTTCAAGATCAGCCACAGCACGATTCAAGTTGAGGTCGAGGATTGCGGCGGGCATGAGCACATGGCACACAGCGAGCATGAGCATCAGCACGAACATGCCCACTAAATTCAAAGCGGGCTAGATAATCAATCAACAAAGAACTTTGCGTTTTTTTCAAGCGTGCAAGACATGGGAATCAAGACAATGAAGCAATCGATGTTCCTTATTCGCAACATGGACTGTCCGACCGAGGAGGCGTTGATCCGCAAGCGTCTCGGATCAGTGCCTGGCATCGGCGAACTCGCATTCAACTTGATGGAGCGCCGTCTTGCTGTCACGCACACGCTGGCCGACGAGCAGCCTATCCACGACGCCTTGCGCGAAATAGGCATGAACGCGGTTCCTGCGCCGCAGGAACAGCAGGATGCCTGCTCCAATTGCGAAGATGAAACCCCAATGGTGCCGCACCTGACATGGGCGCTCATGGCGGTGTCTGGCATCGCCGCCATCGCTTCGGAAATTGTCGCTTGGAACGGTACGAGCGAGCAATCATTTGTGGTGATCGCTCTAGCCTTGTTGTCCATTGCCACCGGTGGTTTCAGTACGCTCAGGAAGGGTTGGATCGCGCTGAAGAACTTCACGCTTAACATGAACTTTCTGATGAGCGTCGCCATGATCGGCGCAATCGCTATCGGGGATTGGCCGGAAGCTGCGGTGGTGATATTCCTGTTCGCGCTGGCCGAGTTGATCGAAACGCTCTCGCTGGAGCGGGCCAAGAATGCGATTCACGGCCTCATGGCGATGACTCCGGAGATTGCCACCGTGCGTCTCGACATTGACGAATGGCGCGAGATAGCGGCAGCCGACGTGCAGGTAGGTCAAACGGTTCGCGTCAAGCCGGGCGAGCGCATTCCGCTGGATGGAGTGGTTACGGCGGGCGGCAGTTCAGTGAATCAGGCGCCGATTACCGGGGAAAGCATTCCCGTGGCGAAGGTCGCGGGAGACCCGGTTTTCGCAGGTACGCTGAACGAGCGTGGCATGTTGGAATTACGAATCACCGCGAACAAGGGCAACACCACACTCGCCCGTATTATCCGCTCGGTTCAGGAAGCGCAAGGCCAGCGCGCGCCGACGCAACGCTTCGTCGATCAATTCGCGCGCTACTACACGCCTGCCATTGTGGTGTTCGCGGTTCTGGTGGCAGCCGTGCCGCCGTTGCTGTTCGGTGCCGCGTTCGAACCATGGTTCTACAAGGCGCTGATCATGCTGGTGATCGCCTGTCCCTGCGCGCTGGTGATCTCCACTCCAGTTACCGTGGTGAGTGGTCTCGCCGCAGCAGCACGGCAAGGCATTCTGGTGAAGGGTGGCGTGCATCTGGAAAATGGTCGGCTGATCAAAGTCGTGGCTATGGACAAGACCGGCACGTTGACCCACGGCAGACCGGTGGTGACCGATTTCGTCCCGCTCGTTGAACAACCGGCGGAAACACTGCTCCAACTCGCTGCCAGCGTGGACGCCCATTCGGAACATCCCGTCGCGGCCGCCATCATCTCGGCTTGGCAGACAACTGCTGATGTGAGCGTGAAGCAGCGTCCGCTGCTGCCGGTCACTTCGTTCGAGTCCCTCACAGGTCGCGGTGCGAAAGCGGTTATTGATGGACAACTCTACTATGTGGGTAACCATCGGCAGGTCGAGGAACTAGGCATCTGCGGGTTGCATGTGGAGAAAGTGCTGCGGCGACTGGAAGAGGAAGGCAAGACGGCTGTGGTGCTGTCCACTGAAAAAGCTCCGCTGTGCGTCATCGGCGTTGCCGACACGGTGCGTGAACACAGCGCCGAGGCAATCCGTCAGCTTCACGCCCTTGGTGTGTCATCGGTGATGCTGACCGGCGACAACCAGACTACGGCCAGCGCTATTGCCGCTCAGGTGGGGATAGACGATGCGCGTGGCAACCTGCTGCCGGAGGACAAACTGGCGGTCATTGACGACCTGACTCGCCGCTATGGCAAGGTCGGCATGGTCGGCGATGGCATCAACGACGCACCGGCGTTGGCCAAGGCATCCATCGGCTTCGCCATGGGCACAGCCGGAACCGATACTGCCATCGAGACTGCCGATGTCGCTTTAATGGATGACGATTTGCGCAAACTGCCGCACTTCATTCAGCTAAGTCGTGATACTTCCCGCGTGCTGCGGCAGAACATCGCGTTGGCCATCGGCATCAAGGCGGTGTTTTTTGCTCTGGCGCTCGCAGGAAAAGCTACGCTCTGGATGGCGGTTTTCGCCGACATGGGGGCCAGTCTGATCGTGGTATTTAATGGGATGCGGTTATTGCGTGGCCGCTAATTGGGATGTTTTTTCTAATCTTTAAGGGGTAGTAAAATGAGCAAGTATGGATTCGGCAAGGTCGTGGATATGCCATTCGACAAGGTACTGGAACGGGCTGTGGCCGCTCTGCAGGCCGAAGGTTTCGGCGTGCTGACCGATATCGATGTCGCGATGACGATGAAGAAGAAGCTGAACGCAGACATGCCTCCTTACAGGATTCTGGGTGCCTGCAATCCGCCATTGGCCCACCGCGCGCTATCGAACGAACCCTCGATCGGACTGCTGCTGCCGTGTAACGTGGTGGTGCGCGAGGATGACTCGGGCGTAGTGCATGTCGAATTCATGGATCCGCAAGCTGTGCTGGACTTGGTGGACAAGCCGGAGATTGCTGAACTCGCCGGTGAAGTCAAGCAGCGGCTTGAGCGTGTCATGCAGGCACTTTAGCGGCGGCAGGTTTCCCATCGTCCGTACAACTTGGTATTTTGTTCCATGAAGCTATTGTCACACTTAACTATCAGCCGTTCTCGCAGTGCTTTGGCGTTTCCATGGCTGGGTATTTGTCAACTGATAGGAACATTTCTAGTGCAACAAAAAAATCGGCGTGACATACTTCGTGTCGAGGGGGCTGGAGCGTGTCGCTGTCCACTGTTGCTCAATTGCACTTAAACCACAAAATCCTTTACCACTAAAAACATGGGTAAATTGATTCGTCAGGCTGTTTACTTTCTCATGATCACGCTCATGATCAACGCGGGTGGCTGGACGTTTAACAAAGAGGCTGTAGCTGACGTGTGGTTCGCCGAGCAACGTAATTTGGTTATAGACAATAACCACTCTTCAGCCGAACCTGAAGACCTCAAAACTGTTTCACCTAAAAGTCCGTGCAACCAATGGTGCCACGCCGTCGGGCATTTCATAGGGTTGCTCAGTCAGTCGGCTCCCGTGATGACTGAATTCACAAACGAGTTTCCTATTCAGCAGTCCCTCGCAGTTCAGTTTTTTCCTCCCGATGGCCGTTTCCGTCCACCGCGACTCCTTTCCTAAGACCTGATCCAAATCGTGTTGTGATTTTGTCATGCGTGCGCGCTCGCCTCTAGCGAGCTGATGCACGCATCGGAAGGAGTGATCGTGCAATTTGTTACTATTTTCCGCCCCCTGCATGGCAGGATGCGGTTGATGCGCCACCTTATTGGCGTGTCATTCTTTTTTGTATTTCTTCATCCGCTTCCGGCCCTGTCGGCTCCGCTCACATTGGAACAAGCCTGGGAGCAGGCTGAACAAGCCAACCCGGCACTGCGCGCTACCCAGGCGAATCTTGCGACAGCGCAGGGCGAGCTCACCGATGCCCGTGCGCTGCTGTGGAACAATCCACAGCTCACTTCGGAGTGGAGCAAGGGCACTCTTCCTCAAACAGCTGCTCCCTCCGTGGTCAATCGCGGACAGATGATCGGGCTGGCGCAGACTTTTGAAATAGCCGGTCAACAGGGCATGCGCCGTAGCGCAGCGGAGCAGACTCTTGCCGCGACGCAGGAGCTAATCTCGGAAACCCGTAGTCAACTGCACGCAGAGGTGGAGCAGCGATTCGTGCGGGTGCTCAGCCTGCAATTGCGTATCCAAATGGAGGAGCAGACGCTCAAGCTCATCGAGGAAGCGGCGGCGGCGGTGAGAAAGCGCGTCACCGCTGGTGAAGACAGCCGCCTCGATGGCAATCTCGCCAAAGTGGAAGCGGGGCGCGCGCAAAACCAGGTGTTTCTATTGCGTGAGCAGCTGATCCAGGCACGGGCCGAGCTGGCCGCCTTGTTGCAATTGCCTGCTGACAATTTACCGGAGGTTGCCGGGGATATTGATCCACCGCCTGCTTCATATAAGCTGGAAGAACTGCTGATTTCGGCTGCCAACCGCCCGCTTCTACACGAGCTCAATGATCGGGAAAAATCTGCCACAAATCGGCTTGATTTAGAAAGAGCAGCAGCTTATCCGGACGTGACGCTGGGTTTGAGCACAGCGCGCGGAACACCAGATAATCCCGAAATGAAAGTCACGGCCTTGAGCGTCTCCCTGCCGCTGCCGCTGTTTAACCGCAACGACACCGGTATCGGGCGCGCGATGACCGAACTGACCCAAGTGCAGTTGCAGAAGCAGGCAGCACAGCGTGACTCGCGCGCTCAGGTGCTGGCTTTGTGGGAGCGTTGGGAGAATCTGAAAGCACGCGTCAAACGACTGAACGAATCAGTGTTGCCGAGTCTGGAGGAAAACCAGCACCTGTCCTCCGTTTCTTTCCGGGAGGGCGAAATCGGGCTGCTGCAATTGTTGTTGGTTAACCGCCAGGTGCTGGACGGGCAGAGGGATATGCTCGATGCCCGAACCGAGTTGCGCTTGACCCAAGTGACCCTGGAAACCGCGGCGGGCTGGCAACCGGCACACGACAACCGTTGAACAAAAAAATAAATAATCAAGGAATTCATGACATGAAAAAATCACACAACCAACAAAAGCGTGACCTGAGGTGGTTGGCCTCTTTGTTTCTGGCAGGCAGTCTGTCCACAATCCTTCTTGCAGGATGTGGTGACAAACCACAAGCACCGGAGAAAGATGCAAAACAATCCGGGAAAACGGAACCGGCAAGCAAAGGCACGACAACATCTGGGCAGGAAAAACCGGAAGAAAAAGGTGCCGAGAAGTTGCTCGTTTTGAGCGCTGAAGAAACCCAGAAAGCGGGTATCAAACTACAGGAATTGGAACTGAAGGAAAGAAGCGGACAGATCGTTGTAACAGCTACCATCCAAACCAATCAGGACAGGTTGGCTCATGTTGGTCCGCGTATTCCGGGGCGCATCGTCAAGGTGCTCGCCAATCTGGGTGACAAAGTAAAGGAGGGCCAATCGCTGGCCATGCTCGATAGCATTGAACTGGGCGAGGCGCGTTCGGGCTATCTGCAAGCGACGAGCGAGGCGGCTCTGGCCCAGGCCAATTTCGAACGCGCACAGCGGCTGAATGCCGACAATATCATCCCCGAGAAGGACTACCTGCGCGCCCGCGCCGAACATGAAAAGGCCCGGGCCTTCCTGCAGGCCACCAGTGACAAGCTGCGCATGATGGGCGTCGATCCGGAAAAACTGACCGGTTCGGTGTTTCCGCTGACCGCCCCTTTCGCTGGCACAATTATCGAGAAGAAAGCGGTACTAGGGGAACTCGCCCAGACGGATGCCTCCCTGTTTACAGTGACTGATCTGTCCGTCCTGTGGATCGAAACGGATCTGTTTGAAAAAGATTTAGGCAAGGTGAAGGTCGGCGCGCAAGCCAGCGTGACCGTCTCTGCCTATCCTGACGTAGTGTTCAACGGGCGGCTCACCTACATCAGTAACACGATGAACAAGGAAACCCGCACCATCAAGGCGCGAGTGGAAGTGCCGAATCGCGACGGCAGGCTGAAACCGGAAATGTTCGCCACTGCTGCGATAAACACCACCGGGAGAGGCGCCAAGGCGCTGGCCGTGCCGGAAGAGGCGGTGCTGCTGCTGCAAGGATTGCCGACGGTGTTTGTCGCCGAAAGAGACGGGTTTGAACCGCGTGCTGTGGAATTGGGCGAGCGTGCGCAGGGATATGTCGTGCTTAAGTCCGGCGTGGAGGCAGGGGAGAGTGTGGTGGTGAGCGGTGCCTACGCCCTCAAGGCGCGGTTGCTCAAATCGCAAATCGGCGATTCGGATTAGGGGGCGACCATGCTAAATTACATTGTTGATCTATCATTGCGCTACAAGGTGCTGGTGCTGGTGGCGTTTGTGCTGGTGGTGATGCTGGGCGTGAAGGCCTGGCGCGAAGTACCGGTGGATGCGTTTCCTGACGTGACGCCGGTGCAGGTGAATATTTATACGGAATCCCCGGGGCTTGCCGCCGAGGATGTGGAAACACTACTGACCTCTCCGGTGGAAGCCGCCATGGCGGGACTCGCCGGGGTAGAGGAAATCCGCTCGGTATCGCTGTTCGGCTTGTCTTACGTGAGCGTCTATTTCAAGGATAACGTCGATATCTACTTCGCACGCCGCTTGGTGGGCGAAAAGCTGATCGAGGCCAAAAAACGCATTCCCCAGGGTTATGGTGAGCCTGAACTTGGTCCGAATACCTCGGGTCTTGGGCAAGTGTTCTGGTATACCATCGAAACCGCCGACAAGAAATTATCAGAAATGGATCTGCGCACCCTGCAGGACTGGAACGTTCGTTTGGTGCTGCGCACTGCGCCGGGTGTCGATGACGTGAGTTCCTGGGGCGGACAGGAAAAGCAATATCAGGTGCTGATCAATCCGCAAAAGCTGATCAAATATGGCCTGAGCTTCAAGACCGTGATGGAGACTCTTGCCGCCAACAACCGTCAGGTCGGCGGGCAATATCTCGATATCGGACAGGAGCAGTATCTGGTGCGAGGTCTTGGCTTGGTGAGCAACGTGCGGGATATCGGCAACGTGGTATTGGCTACCCGTGAGGGAACACCAATCTATGTGCGCGACGTGGCTGAAGTCAAAGAAGGACCGTCCCTGCGTTCCGGCGCGGTGACCAGGGACGGACGCGAAGTGGTGCTGGGTATGGCGTTGCAGCGCATTGGAGAAAACGCCAAGAACGTGGTGGACGCCGTAAAGGAGAAGCTTAAAATCGTACAGCAGGCGCTACCGGCGGGCGTATCCATCAATACGGTCTACGACCGCACCGAGCTGGTAGAGAAGGCGGTCAAGACCGCAGAAAATGCCCTAGTCGAAGGCTCCGTCCTGGTGGTCATCATTCTGTTCCTGTTTCTGGGAGAGATCCGCTCGGCAGTGGTGGTCATCATCGCCCTGCCGCTGGCCATGCTGATCAGCTTCATCCTGATGCAGCAATGGGGCTTGTCGGCCAATCTGATGTCACTGGCGGGCTTGGCAGTGGGGATCGGGATGATGGTGGACGGCGCTGTGGTGATGGTAGAGAACGGCTTCCGTCTGCTCTCGCACCAGGTCGGCAAGACGGTGAACAAGACGCATGTAATTCTCGAAGCGGCGCGGGAGGTGATCAATCCGACCGCGTTCGCAATTCTGATCATCATCGTGGTGTTCCTGCCGCTGTTTTCCCTCACCGGCCTGGAAGGCAAGCTGTTCAAGCCGATGGCGCTTACCATCACCTTCGCGATGGTGGGTTCGCTGGTGCTGACCATGACGCTGGTGCCGGTCATGTCGGCGCTAATCCTGAAACCTAAGGAGGAGAAAGACACCTTCATCGTCAAATGGGCTAAAAAGGGCTATCTGCCTTTGCTCGATTGGGCGCTGGAGAACAAGAAAAAAGTGTTCTCCGGTGCAGGGGTGTTGCTGGTGGCATCCCTCGCGCTGATTCCCTTTCTCGGCAAGGAATTCATGCCCACCTTGCAGGAGGGCGGCATCATGTTCCGGGTGACGAGTATCCCTTCCACTTCCCTCGACGAGTCTATCCGTATCTCCGACCGCATCGAAGCTGCACTGAAAACCTTCCCGCAAACCACTTCGGCCATGGCCATGATCGGGCGGGCGGAAAAGGGCGATACTACTGACGTGAACTACATGGAAATCCTGGTGAATCTCAAACCTCGTGACCAGTGGGCCAAAGCTATTTCCTATCCGGAACTCACCAAGGAAATGCAGGAAAAGCTGGAACAGGTGGTGCCGACCGTCGTAATTTCGGCCACCCAGCCGATCCAGATGCGCATCGAGGAGTTGATTTCCGGGGTGCGCGCCACGCTCGCGCTAAAGCTCTACGGCGAAGATCTGACCACCCTTGATCGCCTGTCCAGCGAACTCAAGGGTGTACTTGGCAAGGTGCCGGGCGTCGCAGACCTGTCGCTGGAAGCGAACAAAGGCAAGCCGCAGATGGTGCTCAAGGTGAACCGGGATGAGGCGGCGCGTTATGGCATCAACGCCGACGAAATTCTCGAAGTGGTGCAGGCTGGCATCGGCGGCAAGGCGGTGAGCACGTTGATCGACGGGGTCAAGCGTTTCGACATCCAGGTGTGGCTCGCACCGGAATTCCGCAACAGCGTGGAAGCCATCAACAACATCCCGATCCGCACCCAGACCGGAGCGCTGATCCCCCTTTCCAGAGTAGCCACGGTGGAACTGGATGAAGGTTATTCCTTCATCCGACGCGAACAGCTGCAACGTTACGCCGTGATCCAGATGGACGTGAAAGGGCGCGACGTGGACAGCTTCGTGAAAGAGGCAGCAGCCAAAATCAAGCGCGAAGTGAAGATTCCAGCCGGATACTGGATCGAATGGGGTGGCGCGTTCGAGAACCAGCATCGTGCCATGGCCAAGCTGGCGCTGATCGTGCCGCTCACCATCGGGCTGATCTTCATCCTGCTCTACACTGCATTCAACTCGCTCACCTATGCAACACTTATAATCGCCAACGTGCCGTTTGCCACCATCGGCGGGGTGATCGGGCTTGCGATCACCGGCCAGTATTTGTCGGTGCCGTCGGCCATCGGCTTCATCGCCGTATTCGGGGTGGCGATGCTGAATGGCATCGTGCTGGTATCGTTCCTCAACGATCAGCGGCGGCAGGGACTGTCGGTCAGGGAGGCGGTCAAGCAAGGCGCTGCACTGCGGCTGAGGCCAGTGCTGATGACGGCCTCCATCGCCATCTTCGGCCTGGTGCCGATGCTGTTGTCCAGTGGTGTCGGGGCGGAAACTCAGCGACCGCTGGCGACGGTGGTGGTGGGCGGCTTGTTCACCTCCACCGCACTGACCTTGCTGCTGTTGCCGCTGATGTATGAGTGGGTCGAAAACCGCCGCGAACGCAAACAAATGAAGTAAACCAGAAACGTGCGGCCAAACTAGGCCGCACGCAATCACCAAACAGGAGAATCCGAATGAAAGAAATAAAGGCTTATATTCACAACCACCGTATTGCCGATGTGATCCGCGCCCTGAAGGAGTCGGGTGTATACAACACAGACGGAACGCCCGGCTGCCGCAATCTTGCCGTTGTTCCGGTAAAAATCCTGCTTAAGGCTTTGGATGCCAAGGAGCAGCACTATTCCATCCAACTAGCCGATGCCGTTATCAACGAGTCCAAGCTGGAGTTGATCTGCGAAGACCATCAGGTTGACGAACTGGTTGGCATCATCGGGCACATCGCCCGCACCGGCCAAGCCGAGGCGGGGTGGATTTACGTCAGCGACATCCTCCAGATAGTTCAAGTCGCAGGTCGTCCATGAGGCCCATGGATATCCATGTTGTGGCAGCGTTGGAGGGAATCGCCAATTGTTCTGCCTTCTGGGCTTGCGCTTGACACCGATCAAACCGCTACAGAATTTTAGTGAGTAAAAGAAATGCGATGAAACAATTTTTCCAAGTCTGATAGCTCAGCGGTGGGATCGACTGTCCGCTATTTACATAGTCGGGTATCGCCTATGTGTCTATTCTGTTGAAAAACTCCTTTTTCAGGACCCTGAAAATAATTTAAGCCTCAGGCAAGTTGTATTTCGAAGAATGTAGGGGGGAGTCCCATTTTGCCTGGTCGTTCGTTGTGGAACCTCTGATTCGCTTATACGATGAAAATCATTTGCGTTTTACATTGCAACTGCTTTTGGCCGGATTTCAGAGTTTCTAAAAAATAGAGTTTTTCAACAGAATATGTCGAAAGCAGATCGTCATGACTGTCCGGTTTCGGGCAGCGAATTACGGTGATTCAGTGTCACCTCTGGGTCGGTTAGAGTCAGTCATACATGCCAATATTTTGCAAATTGAACGGCAGTTATTATGGTGCGAAGCAGTCGCTCAGAATCTCCACCTTGAGGGTCGCCTGTGTGTCGAAACCGGGATGTTACGAACGTCCGGTTTGGAGCAACGAATTTGCAAGGTTAAATGGCCGCTCCGGGCGCATTCCAACACCGCCTCACGCAACTCAATTCCTGATCAAGACAACACGATTCATCCAAACCGTATTTCAGCTTTGCCACACGCCCATCCATCCTTGCCGCCAGATTTAGGCGGATTTTGAAAACCGTTCACGCATCGGTATTCCCATGAAAAGCCGTCTCGCAATATCGACAGTCTGATTGCAGTACTTGATGCCGATCAGATCGGAATCCTCGGGGACTAAGAAAGAACGAATCGGACTTCTGTCGCTCACACGCGGCGTGCCGGCTTGGCGGGAGAGCACCTCTCAAGAATGCGCTTCCAGCCATTCCTGGCGAAAACGGCCTCTCGAAGAATATCGACATACTCACCACCATCAACACGCTCGTCAGGCGGCATCGGTTCTTCGGCAAGTTCTGATAACAGCCTGCTGCGCGCTGATCTGGTTTCGCCAAGCTCAAGAATTCGGCTATAGGCTTCGCAGGAATAGGCAAAGGTTTCGCGTTTAGCATAATCGATTTCGAGCAGCCACTCGCGACGACGGGTTGCGGGCAGTCCAATCGTTTCACGCTTGCAGTTGTGAAAATGCGGGCCGCCTCGTGAATCACGTAATCCTCGAGCGGATTGTTGTTGCTAAAATACTTCATGGACACGTAGCAGGTCGTTTCTTCGCTCAAGCCAACAATTGCTTGCGCATCGTCAGTGAGCGTCTTTGCACCCAAGCTTGCAAGGTAAATGTTCGCGAGATTCCACGCCGTATTAAGCCACGTTGCCTTCTCAAGGACAGTGTTTATCGTCGATGGCGTAAGAAAGACGACCGAGCGGTCAAGCATGTCGAGGATGATCGATTGCTCGCTCTGCGGAAATATCCCTCGCACCATAGGCGCAAATTTCGCACGGGTAGATATATCCAGGTCGAAATACTGATGCGCGGGGGCAACTTGTCCGGCAAGCATCGTAACCGCTGAAATGAGCGCGCTACGCAGTGCGGTGTCCCCATTTCTCGCACGACCCACGAACGTATCGCCTGTCCACACCTTGAACAAGTTGTCGTGGCTGCCACTGGTGAGAAAACGATCAAGTTCTGTTCGTTGCAGTATATTCATCGTTCTGGTGCTGAATTAGTTGAGCGCATGGCACATGCAGCACCTTCATTATTTGCGTCCCGTAGTGGCCTGATGCCCTTCAATGAAATAGGAAAATGGGCACACCAGCTTTTTGCGCAGCTTTATGTAAATCCTTGTCCAAAGTCGCTAATGGCAAGCTACGCCTTTTGGCCAGTTCAAGGGCAAGCAAGCATCCAATATTCAGGCTTCTTAATCGGTTCTTGAGTTGGATCGAGTAGGAGGCGGGGTCGCCCCCGCCGTCCTCTCACAGCACTGGACGTACGGATCACGTATCCGGCGCTTCCTGTCAGCGTCAAACCTCGTCAGTTTTCAGCATTTGAGCTTGTTTCGTGCATCGTGTCGCCTGTCGATCAATAGGCACCTGCAACCACCTTCGGAACTTCCGGTTCCTCCAGTATAGTCGCAGGCCCTCTGTTACCAGAAGCTTCTACCCTGCCCGCTCAGAGATCACGCGTGACTATCCACTCGTGACAGGTTCGGCCCTTCACCACTCCGGTTTCGAGTAGCTAATATGGCGTCTGCTGACTCCCACCATCCCATCCCAACACCTCTCGATGTCAGTAGCACGAGGCAGAATGATGGGCCTCCCAAGGTAATTCGCGCGACCTTCATGCTTATGCCTGTCGGATTTACGTCGTAGCGTTCTGTGCAAGTACTGGGCTTTACAGATATTGGCCTGCTTACCCCGCTACACCGCCTGATCCGCTTCCTGTTCGTCATAACCAGCGACTTGGCTAGCGTTTTTTGCTAGCTTAGTCGAATGGCTAGTAGCTCCATCAGGCCAGCAATTTGCCTGCGGCTTCCTTCAGATTCCACCTTGTGATGGACACCGTTGCCGTTCAAATGCGCAGAACCCGCTTTGGCCAACGATTGCTTTTCCATCACTTTAATTTTCCTTTCGTCAAACGGCCCCTACTACAGCACCGGGATGGTGGATGTCCCGGCGTAGCATATAGTCAGGCGTGAACCTTGGCGGTCAGCTCAATGCCAAGCGCCTTCATTACGGCAAGGGTGGTTTTCAGGGTCGGGTTGCCGTTCTCGCTGAAGGAGCGGTAAAGCTGTTCGCGGGAAAGGCCGGTTTGTCCGGCAATTTGCGCCATGCCCTTCGCACGAGCGACGACGCCAAGCGCGTGCGCGATGTAACCGGCGTCGCTCGTCTCGAACGCTTCGGCCATGAAGGTTGCCATTGCTTCATCAGAAGCCAAATCCTCAGCGGGATCGTAGGTTGTCAGTTTTTCAGCCATTTTATTCTCTCCATTCAGCAGCCAGGCGTTTTGCCGCCTTGATGTCTTTCGCTTGTGTACTCTTATCGCCGCCGCACAGCAAGACGATGATTGTCGCCTCGTTTATAGAAGTAGATGCGGTATCCGGGGCCGCAGTGGATGCGCAGCTCGCTAATCCCCTGCCCTACGGGTTCCACGTCCCCAGCATGACCAAAGACAAGGCGGTCTAAACGGGACGCTATCAAGCCGCGTGCCCGCTCATCCTTAAGTCGCATTCGCCATTTTCGGAAAGTCTCGGTCTGCTTTATCTCAATCATGCTTTATTGTAGTTTACAAACTACTTGCTGGCAAGAATTTTAGCGGACAGTAAAGCTGGCGCAATATATTTTTGGGGGCGGGCTGCATTTTTGGCAGGGGTTTTTTGAGTGCCCAGCAAAACCAGCCAACAGAAAACTGAACAACGCATCAGCATCAGCCCTCGCCAACCTCGTCGCATTCAAGTGCGCCACAGCCATGCTATGGCCGCGCTGGGATTCAGCTGGAATCCCTTACACGTTCCGCAGACGTGCCGTGGACATGCTGGCTTTTCGACGGCTGTATCCGGCTCGTCACAGCACAAAGAATTCCGCTCAACCTCTGAAGGTTCTGAAAAACAAAAGTATCCGAGATTGTCTGCATCTTAGACGAGAATCTCTCTGATTTTTATTTTTGGATGGGCCAAGATTGCCGGATGAAAAACATTCTCTCCCTGAAAGTCTGGCTGTGGGCTGTATCACGTTTTGATGCGCTATACGCGCACCTGCTGCGCAATTACCTGGTGTACATCGCGCTGGTTCTGGGCTATGCGGTTTTTTCTGCGCGATATGAATTGTTTATAAACGTCAGCGAGAGCTTGCCAGGCACGCTCTATCTGGTCGAAAAAGGAACAATGCCAACCCGTAACGAATATGTCGCGTTCTATTACCCAAGTGATTTTATTTATCCGAAAGGCACGCACTTCCTGAAAAGAGTTGTCGGTATTGAGGGTGATGTCGTCACTTCTCAAAACCATCATTATTTTGTAAACAACAAAGAGGTTGGTTTTGCAATGGCCGCCACCTCGTCGGGCAAGCCAATTCAGGCAAATGATTTTGCCGGGGTTATCCCGGCTGGACACTTCTATGTACGCGGCGACCATCCGCTTAGCCTTGATTCCAGATACAAGGCTATCGGCTTGGTATCCACCCGGATGATTATTGGTCGCGGCTTCAAGGTGTTCTAAATGACGACACTCGTTGATCGCTGGTTAATCAGACTGGGCTTGCTGCCCGAGCCATCTTTGGCTGTTTCGCTTGCTGCGCTTGATGAGAAAGTCAGAGCTAAAAGATTGGAGGCTATGCGCGACGTACCGCGTTACCCGCCATTCATGGAAGGGCTTCCTGTTCGTTCGCCGCTCGCGTTGCTCGATACGCAGGAAGAGCTGACCAAAGGAGTGCAGCAACTTATTGCCAATCGTGAGTTGCTTGACGACCACTACAACCCTGCCATGTTGCGTCTGGCGCAATTCGTGCACATGTTGCCCGCATCGCAAATGCACCATCATCGCGGTGCGGGTGGATTGCTTCGCCATTCTTTGGAGGTGGGTTTCTGGGCGTTGCAACAAACCGAGGGCAAGCTGATACGCGGCGTTATTACGCCGCAAAAACGTCGCCTTATCGAACCAAGGTGGCGGCTTGCGGCATTCCTGGCCGGGATTTGCCATGACCTGGGTAAGGTGGTGACGGACTTTACTGTGACTGATCGTGAAGGTGGCTTGAAGTGGCGGCCATACATGCAGGATTTGTATCAATGGGCTGATAAAAATAAAGTCGAGAGTTATTTCATACACTGGACAGAGGGGCGCGGCAGGAATCACACCAATGTATCGAGCACATTGATTGAGTCGGTGGTTTCCAGGAAAACGCTTGACTGGATTAGCGAGGGCAGCACGGATGTGATGATCTGGCTGACGGAATCCCTGAACAACAACCCTGGCTCAAGCAATCAAATTCACAACTTTGTTGTCCGGGCGGATCAGTTAAGCGTAGAGCGCGACCTGAAATCGATGGGGGCGGCCATGGCGGGCTATGAGATAGGCGTGCCTATTGAGCGGTATCTGACCGACACCATGCGCCGTCTTGTTAAAGAGGGGCTGTGGCGTATCAACGAACCATCGGCCCGCGTTTGGAATATCAACGGCACGACTTACCTGGTCTGGCCGATGGCGGGTGAAGAAATCGCGCGGCGCACACAGGAAGAAAACCTGCCCGGTCTGCCAAAAACACCAGACGGAATTTTGGACATGATGGTTGAGCGCGAGATTGCCTTCTTGCGCGAAGACGGGGGTGACGATCCTTTCTTCTACATCGCTCCAGACGTTGTCACTGAAAAAATACCGGCTATACGAATGCGGGCAATCCGTTTGCGCGACGAAGCACTGATTAGCACCCTGCCCATCCTGCCTATAGCCGGAAAAATATACTCAAGCAAGACTGATCCGCAGGACGCTGCCATCGAGGACATGGAGCAGGAAAGCGTAGTCGCCAACACCGATGCGACATCCCAAAGCGTCCCCGGTCCTACGGCACACCTGGATAAATCAGACATCGAAGTCAAGGAATCGCAGAACGTCCGCAGCACGCCTACGGCGCACTTATCGGAAAGTGGCGCGGATGCCGCGCAGAATCGGCACCTCTCCGGGACGTCCGTGAAACGTGTGGAAAAATCCCCTATCAATTGGAATTCCCTTGACTGCGGGACGGGTGGGGCGATTCGCCTTTTGGTTGCAGATTTCGATAGCGGGAAGAAGTCATTTGCAGAACTGGGCATCAAACAGCACGATGGCAGCGTTTACCTCAAGTGGCCGGAAGTTTTCGCTGGTTACGGTCTAACGCCCAAGGAAATCCTGGACTACTTTTCAGAAAACGGATGGTTAATTCCGGCGAGTGCCGTGGCGAAAATTGGTGACGCGCATTTTTCTGACGGTGTTGCAAAGGCAATCGGGTTGACCGCTGATATTGGCGAATTCTTTATTACCGCAAAACCGTCCGGCCGGAAAAAAACGAAATCCGCACCAGAACCCGCCCTGCCCGCCCCCATTCAAGCCGTGGCTGTGCCCGCTGCCAATTATCCTGGTGTCACGCCAAGGACGGCATTGATCGCAGCCAATGTTGATGCGGTTGTTGCAAAACAAATTCGCGCGCCGGCCAAACGAAAAACCAAAGCGGCAGGAGAAATCGGTGTCAAGACAAAGCCAAAAGCGGGTGACAAAAATATCGCGCGCGCGGCAATCAACCCAGATCCGGGTAACGGTATTCGTCGAGCGCGTCACGATAAACAAAAGAGGGTCTTCGCGTAATCGAGTGGGTAAATTGCATGTTTTTTAGAGCATCGGGAGCATAGACGTGAGTATTTTCAGTCGCAGATATTCTTCATCGCGCAGTCCGTACGCACGGCGTTGGATGACTCGTATCTTGTTGTTGAGTCCCTCAACGAAACCCAGTGAGACCTTGTTCTCTGGTTTGCAATAAGCGGCAATTCCATCCCAATGACGCTCGATCATCGCAGCAAATTTCTCATACGGTTTCAGCCGCTGCCATTTCAGGCTGGCTTTCCAGTTTTCGAAGAAACGCCGTGCCCACGCTTCGCTTTTGTAATCCCACAACTGACCAAACGACTCTTTCAGCAGGTACGCCGTGTTCAGTCGTTTGTTCGCCGCCAGCAAAGTCTTCAAAGATCGTCTGCCATCCAGTGTCAGATTCTCGTGGTTCGAAAGCAGTACGTATTTCTGCCCCTTGATGTAGCGTCTATCCTTGCCCTGAAGACGCGCGTATTCCATCTTCCTGACCTTGTCCAAGGCATTGCCGAGATGGTTCATGATATGGAATTTGTCGAACAGGATGGCTGCCTGAGGTGCTCGCTCGTTAGCTGTGTTGCGAAAGGGTTTCCACATATCCATCACCGCAAGACGAATGCCTTTGGCTTTTTTATCTCCCAGCCAGTCATAGAATTGACGCATGCTGTCCTCCGAGCGGTCGATCCCGCCAAACCAGATCGGACGGCGACGGATCAGGTCGCTGACTACGATACGATAGGTATGCCCTTTGCGGATCGAGATTTCGTCGATGCCGATGGCCTTGGGCGCCGGGGTTCCGGCGCGCTCCAATTGCGCAGTCATGTATTGCTTGTCCAGTTGCTTGACGGTGTGCCAGTCCAGGTTCAATTCGCGGGCAATGTCCGACATCGTGCTGCTGCGACACCGTTTGCCTACATACCAGGCAAACCGCTTGGTGTAGAACGGGTTGTCGGCCAGAAAGTCGAGTCGCTCGCGCTTCACTTTTCCACAGTGCCGACACAACACCCGTCGAATCTCGATCCCCAGATAGATGCGCGTGTCGCCACAGGAGAGGTCGCGAACTCGCCGCAGCTTCTTGTCGTACCAGCCGGAGTGCGCTCGGCCACAGGCGTTGCAGACGGTTTTTTTGAGCGACGAATGAGCGTGATGACCCGTGCTTTGGAATCGCCAAAGATACCACGTATCTTTTCCAGAGGACGAAAAGAGGGGAATTGGTATGCGTCGAGCAGACGTTTGCGCTTGGGTAAAATGGCCATCGGTAAATCCCTCCATTTTCTGGAACGAGTACGAACCGTATTTTGCCAGATGCCATATGGCTTGCAGAGGCTTTCATATTAAATTTTACCCACTCGATTACGCGAAGACCCACAAAAGAAAGGTGCATCAATTGAGGGAAAAACATATTGAAGTTTATATGGGGCAATACCAGGATGGTGCTTGGTTCGCCTCGTCCTGTGACATTCCCTGGCTTGCAGCGGAGGGGGAAAGCTGTACTGGCGTGATGTTGGAGATCAACCAGATCGTCATGGCTTTCGAGAAAAATGGCGGGCAGGCCGTGGCGTTCCCGCTGGCGTGGCGCAGTGCCACAGAGGAGGCGTGATGCGCCAGATTGCATTGCTGGTTGTTCTGCTTATGAGTGGTCATCCCGCCATGGCCGATGATCTTGGTGTGGTTGGCCCGACATACGACATTTCCGAGCGTGACTTGATCGAGGTTATCAAGAACCGGTTGACGCACATGGAACAAACCGGCGAGCTTGCAAAATACCGGGACGACTTCAAGAAGAACGCCCTAAACGGGATTGAGCATCCCAGGCCAATACCGGGAATGACAGCGACCGAGACGGCCAATGTCCACTACTTCGACCCCTCAATTGTGACGGACAGGGACATTGCCGACGCGACTGGAAAAATCCTTTATCCGCGTGGCACGCGCGTCAACCCGCTCGATTACCTCGGGTGGAACAAATACCTGCTGTTTGTGGATGGGCGCGATGAAAAGCAGTTGGCGCTCAGCAGAAAAATCATCGCCTCATCGGATCGCCCGGTGAAGCTGGTGCTGGTGGCAGGTGCACCGCTCGACCTGATGCGCAAATGGAAAATACAGGTTTTTTACGATCAAGGCGGAACGCTCACCAGGCGTTTCGGCATTACTCATGTACCCGCTATCGTGAGGCAGGAAGGAAAGAGGTTGAGAATAGATGAGCTACGTTACTAAAATTTGCATTGCATTGTTTGCTTTGCTGTTGAGCGGACAAAATGCGTCCGCCTCGATGGATTGCGAAGGCACTTTCCCCAATTTCATTACTGACGTGTGCTGGAGTTGTGCATTCCCGATCGAGTTGGGCACAGTCCCGATAAATATCACCGGCTCGTCGGGGCAAGAGACCACAGTGGATTCCGGGGTAGGTGCGGTTTGTATATGCGGAATTAACCCTGGCGTAACGATCAGCTTTTGGGAGCCGCTGCGTGACATTGATGTGGTGCGCAAACCTTTTTGCATGAGTACGCTGGGCGGTGTGGATATGAACCCGGGCTTTGATGCGCCGCACGGCACTCAAACCAAAAAAGACAATTCAGACATGACTTCTTTTTATCAGGCCCATTGGTATGTTGATCCGCTCATGCAGTTGCTCCAGCTGGTACTGGATAGCCGCTGCATCGAACAAAAAGGTTTTGACGTGGCGTATCTGACCGAGTTCGATCCGCTTTGGAATGACGATGAAATGACTGCCATCATCAATCCCGATTCATTCCTTTTTGGCAATCTCCCTGCGCAGCTCGCGTGTGGCGCAGATTGTGTGATGTCATCAGCAGGATTTGGCAGTAACACGCTGTATTGGTGTGCGGGGTGCAATGGGCCGTTGTATCCACTCGACGGCCATGTGGCCTCGCATATAGGCGGTGTTCAGGCATCCAGTCTGATCGCGCAACGCCTGACTGCCAAGATGCACCGCGAGGGGTTAATGACTGCCGCGAATGGCCCTAATGGCATGTGTGGTTATTATCCGCAACTGCTGATGGACAAAACCGGCTACAAATACCAAATGCTCTTTCCTGTGCCGCAAAGCGTGATAGGCAATCTGTGCTGCCAACCATTCGGGCGCACCACTATCGTGTGGGGAGCGGACAAAGAGATACCGGGAGTGGGAGAAGACTACCAGTACCTGCTGTTCCGCAAGCGTGATTGCTGTCAGGGGTATTTCTGATGAGAACCTTTTTCGTGCGCGCCCTCCTCTCCTCGGTTTTGGTATTGCTCGTACATCACGCATATGCGGGTGATGAAACCGACCTTGAACGCTCGAACAGGATACTCAAAGAAGTGACTCAGCGTGTCGAGAATCAATATCGCGCCCCCGCCGCCAATCTCGATCGCTTGCCGCAACCTATCAGATCAGCAAATCTGGCGGACATGGCCAGACAATTTGCCCGCTCACCTATTGCAAAGCCGTTGCCCGCCACGCCTGAGCTTATGGTGTTTGTCTCGTTCTCGATGCCGCACGAAAGTTTGGTGCACATCGTTGAGCAATCCGAAAAGACCGGCGCAAAGCTGATTTTCAGGGGATTTGCCGGGGATAAATTATCCGACATGTCGAAACGGGTTGCTGATCTGATAGGTAGCCATCGTGTCGAGGCACTGGTTCATCCGCCCGCATTTACGCAATTCAAGGTGGTTCAAGTGCCAACGCTGGTTATTTCTCTATCCGATGCCGGCAATCGACTCGATAACGGCTGCGCGCAGCCGGATCGTTATATCAAGGTCACCGGTGATGTTGGCCAGGACTATGCGCTGGACCTGATTGAGCGCACGCAGCCCAAGTGGGCCACGCTCGCGGCCATGTTCAATGGCAAGTTGCAAAGGAGTCCCTTTTGAAAAATAAATACGGAGTTTTAGGGGTGGCGTTGCTGTGCTGTCTTGCCGCGACTATCTATGCCGCCACTCCCGCCGAGCAAGCCTTTCTGGATGGGCAAGCCGCAGCAGCAGCGGGATCGGCGGCCGGTGTGGCGGCAACGGCTGGCGCGTCCTTTAACGCTACCGTGAACAGTTTTAACCCAACGTACTACTCAGGCACGAGCACCGCCACGGAATCTGCGCTGTTTCAAGGTGGTAACGGCGACACAAAAACCGCCGGCTCTGAAAAAATATCGGCGTGTCAATCAGGAGCTGCGAACCCCGACGCATTCAATCAGCAGAATTGCAATGCGATCAATTTCATGGCAAAGAATCCTTCGACCAGACCACGGTTCACCCTTAACCCGAATGATCCGATGATTCTTAAATCGCGGGGAATTGAGGCCAACGCATCGACGCTGGCTGCGAACTCTCTGCCAAACACGAATACGACCGGCTTCTCGGCATGTTCAACTACGACTGTTACTGCGCCTGCCAGCAGTATCACCGAGGTGTGCAATCATTTTACAACCACTGCGGCTGGCTCATGCACCGTGGGTCGCAATGTTGTGGTCAATGCCAATACGTCATACCAATGCAATCAAACCAATAACGCTTTTAGTACGCAAACATGCACGCGGCAGGCAAACGCTGTCGTGACACCTACGTATTTTTGCTCGATATCGGGCAGCGCAATTGGGCTGGGCTCACAGGAACGGGCCGTAACCAAAGACGTTTATAGTTCTGCGCTAAGGAGATGGGTCAAGACCACCACCAAAGAAATAGTTCCCGGCCCCTTTGATGTGGTATTCGGATGCGACCAGGGAATGGTCGCGATGGTTACCTTGACTATCGCTGCCAGTGCGCAGTGCCACTGGGGCGTATGTAATTCTGACTACCCCCCAATGAAGCTTGATTTCGTGCCGGGCCAGGACGCCGGGCCGGTTTCAATGGCTATGGCCAGGACTTATGACGGAACCTTGTGGGATGAGGCCACCGTGTCATATAACGGCGCAACCAACACAGTGACGGTCACCCAGGGTCGTCTCACAGTCAGCGCAGTTCCCTCTGGTACGGCTGGCTACCAGAACGTCATTACCTCGTCGTGGGTCGATGGTTGCGCGACACAGGAGGCAGCGGCATTATGATCAAATCACTCATGCTGACCGGGATGCTGCTGATCGCGTCGCCTGCAGCAATCGCTGGGCCTTCCTGTCACAAAACAGGTTCTGTTTGCTCTGATACTACGCCGTCTAAAATGATCTCCGGGGTAGCGGTAACGCTCGCCCAGGTGGGTGGGTGCTGGAATTACACCGATACCTACGACTGTCTCAAGCCCGACTCGGTAAATTATTGCGCGGCGTTAAGCCAGTTGCCAGGGTGTTCACAGACCAGCTCCACTTGTGCGGTAATGGATACCCAGTTTGGCACAGGCTGTATGCAATGGACAAACACATACCAATGCGGGGGTGGCTTGGCAACCCCGGCCAACACGACGATCCTCAACACCAGCTATACCATCGCGACCAACACGCTGAATACCACTGCGTGTGCGAGCTACGCAAACAATCCAACTTGCTCGCTGGCTTCGCATACATGCGTTGATACCACGCCATCCAAAGTCATCAATGGTCTGACCGTCACGCTGGCGCAAGTGGACGGATGCTGGAATTACGCAGATTCCTATTCGTGCGTTGGACCGATGCAATCCAATTGCGCCTCCTTGATTGCCAAAGGTTGCACTTTTGGCACATCCACACCGGTAAACTACGGGCAGGGCGGGGTTGTCACGCTTACGGCAGACTCGTATAACTGTCCTGGGGCACCGGGCGCAACATCATCCGTCATGAATTGCGGGCAACAGCAATTTTGCACGGGCGGCAATTGCATGAGCACTGGGCACGCTCCCAATACCGCGCTTGGGTCGGCGGCCGCCGCCCTTGAGCTGGTGCGCGAGGCTGGCAATTACCTGGATCCCAAGACCCTGCAAGTTTTTGCTGGGGAAAGTGCCACTTGCCGCGATAAGCTGGGCGGTGTTGGGAATTGCTGCGCACTCTACATGCAAAGCGCCGGTACGAGTAATGCCTCGGCGATGGGATTTGCAGTGCAGGTAGGCGAAAAACAAGTTTTGCAATATGGGACACGTTATGTTTTTGACAGCCTGATGTCTGGGGCAAGCTACGTTGAAGCTGGTATATCCAGCGCACTTGGGATGGGCGGAGCGGCGGCCGGGACTGCGGCTGATGCGGCTGCGGCGGCTGATGCCAGTGCTGCGGCGGCGACGGCTTCGGCTTCGACCGCTGCAGCGGCCGGGGCTGGGGCTGATGCCGGTGGGGCGGCGGTTGATGCGGGTGGAACTGCGATGGGCGCGATAGGCGCCGCCGCACCTTATATAGCGGCCGCCATTGCCATTTACGAAGAACTATCTTCGTGCACCTCACAAGAAAAAACGATTGCCATGCAAAGAGGGCAGAACTTATGCCGCTATGTAACGACATTTTGCGACGCAGGCGCCGCTTTGGGTTGCACCGAAACCAAGCAAACATTTTGCTGCTTCAATTCGCTCCTGGCCAGGATCGTCAACGATGCTGGTGGCCCACAAATGGGACGGTCTGCCGCTGATTGCACTGGTTTTACTTTGGCTCAGTTTGCAAGGCTGGATCTATCCAAGGTTGATTTTAGTCCGTTCATCGCCCAGATTATGGCGAATGTGGCGATGCCAGATCAAGCGGGTCTCAATACAGACAACTCTGCGATCATTGCCAAAAAACTCAACAATTACTATACGACAGGAAAACAATGACAAAATTAAATTCGATGAACTTTTTACTGAAACCGCTGGCCGGTATTTTTTGCGGCTGTCGTTTTGGGTGTTGGTAGTTGATCCACTGTCATTTTCAATAGGTATGAATGGCTTGGGCGAGTTGCAGCATTTCTTTTCGGCACTTGCCCATGGCATCAGTCGTATCGACATCGCGTTTGTGCTGGCGGTGATGGCATTCAACATCCTGGTCGCGCGTTTCGGGATGTGGCCATACAGCCTCGTTACGTTCCCTGGCAATGCCGGGCACGAACTGATGCACTGGTTTGTCGCCAAGCTGCTTTTCGCTCAACCGGCCTTCCCTTCCCTGTGGCCGCGTCGCGATGGGGATCGGTGGATCATGGGTTCTGTGGCTTTCGCCCCCTCTATTGTTTCTGAGGACTGAAAACCAGCGTGGGCATTGGTTATATTGAAGCTACCGCAGGAATTCGAAATCACACCCGTATGATTCAAGTCTGTTAACCCGCATATTCAGCCTACTTGATGACACTGGCCGCGCCACAAGCCGCGATAGCGCAAATAGCAAACCATTGCAAAGCGTTTTGCATACCCAAAGCGGCGCTGAGAAATGGCCCCAGAAAGCTGGCGAATGCAAAAACGCCAAACAGTAGGCCAAATGCCGTTTCCGCATGCCCTTCATCAACCACATGTGCAGCCAGCGCCGGCAGTTTGCCTGCCATGCCCCCAAAGGCCAGACCAATGAGCAGCGGATAGGCAACAAATGTTGTTACGCCAAGTCCGTGCAACGTGAAGAGAATAAGTGCTGCTGCCAAGGCATTGATGCTCAACACGGCATTGCGGCTGAAGCGTGCCGAACGCACATCCGCCAGGACGCCAAATCCCAATCGCCCCAACCCATTGCCGAGTGCCATCAAGGCGACGGCTATCACCGCGAATTTCCGGTCAAACCCTAAATCTTGTGATAAATGGCCAATTGTTGCAAATGATGCCGAACCCAGCGGGGTCGCTGCGAGAACGAAGCCGATCGTCCAGCGCAATTGGCGATGCCTGAGCATGGTCCACAACGATAGGTGGGTGGTTTGGCGCCCTTTATGCGCAGGGATGGCGGGTAGCAAGCTCCAGGCCAGCCAGCCCATTGCGGCATAGACACCCAGTAGTGAGGCCAGAGATAATCGCCACCCGAAATGAACATTCAGCGCATCAAAGACAGGGGCGCTGACCACCGATGACATGCCATACAAAGCCAGCAATGCGCCTCCAAGCGAGCCGCGATAATCAGGGTACAGGCGTAAAATGATCGCGATGCAGGCTACCGTGGACAGGCCTGCTCCGATACCCAATGCAAGAACGCTGTAACCCAGCATGAATGGCAGAGGTGCGGCCGGCATCAAACCGATGATACTGCCGATGGTGAAGCAAACGAGCGCCAAGGCCAGCATAGTTTTTGGGGGTATACGTTTTAGACCGTGACCAGCCAGGATGACTGTAGGCAGCAAAGCCAGCGGTGTGAGCGAAAACGCCAGATCAAGAGAGGCATGCGTCCATCCGCTCTGGGCGTGGATGGCTGACGAAATTGTTCCCCATGAATAGATAAGGCCGAAGATGAATTGGAACGGTGCTAGCAGCAGCAAGGGCAGCCAGTGACTGATGCCGACTCCCTGCGCTGCGCTTTTCACGCTATTATTTCCTTATGGATATCCGCAAATAATTGCTCGGAGGCAGCCATGCCGCGAATTATGCCCTTTTTTATTTGATGTAGTGCGTTCGCGTCGGCGCTTTTCAGTTTTACGCACATCAGTTGATCGAGGGCCACACTGTGCTCTACGTCACAAATGCAATGCAGATCGATTGTACGTATATCCAGGTCTTTGTGGCTTTCTCCCATGTTCTGCAACGAGCGTTTCCAAAACGAATAAAGGTCGCAGACCCAGCATTCTATGGTCGAAAATGCAGCAAAACTTTGTAAATCATTGCCTTCTGAAATAATTGCGGCATGACTTAAATAGAACCGATTAGCAATCCCCTTCGATATGGCCTCGATAGAATTAATATGTCCATCGAGACCCGTTGCTTTATATTGATCCGTTCTACGAAGACTCAGTATGAATTGGCGGTAGAGCTCCCCATGCTGCATTTCCCAAGAGGCACCGCCGAGCGAATCCAGCCCCATTTCATCAGTCAAATTTCCGTAGATGACTGCCTTTAAGTCTTCATCCTGCAAGGCGATAAACAGTTTGCATACATACTCAGTGAAGTCATAAACAAAATGGGCATACAATTCGAACATAAGGAAAAGTTTTTTCAGATCGAGTCCAATCGTTTGGTTGAGCGGATGATCCAGAACCAAGCTTGTGCGCAACTTCAATAGTTGATCAAGCTCGGATTCCAGGTTGCTAGACGGTGTTGAAAAAGATATATTGGATTTCGTCATAATTGTGGACATGGATCACCTCGTAAATGGTCTATAGATAAACTGAAAGGACGACATCATCAACATCATGCGTAGTGTAGGTGTCGTTTGAGAAATGGCTTGTCGTTTGCTGAACCTAAACATTGGATAGGAACGCACATGAATAGAAACCTAATCAAGGAAAGTCCGGCAGGGTTGACCCACAACGCAGAACAATGGGAACGACTGCTATCGGAGCAGTTTCTTCCCGGCCAAGTCATGTTGGCCGATGCCGGTCCCGGAGGCCGTCTTGCTCACCAAGCTCAAGTCAATCGGCTTCGGATCGCACAGTTGTCGGTCTGGCCGCAATCGATTGCACACACCACTATTCATCTCGGTGCGTTGTCAGATGAAGACCGCTCATCGGTTATCGCACATGTCGTCATTGAAGGAGGAGGATACATTGAGCAATGCGGAAAGATTTTGCTCTTCCGGTCTGGCGATATCTCATTTCGCAATCTCGCCGAGCCTTCTCGCGTCGTCTTCGAAACACCAGGAGAATTTTTCGCAATCAGACTGCCATCCACGGTTTTAATCTCGCATCATTCGTGCCGAACGAATCTATCCTGTCTCATGCCCAAGATCATTCATGGGGCGACGATGCTGCCAGATGTCATCCAACGTTTGTTGTCCAATATGGCGTTGGGGGATAGGGCAATGATCAAAGATTGGTATATTTCATTCGCCTTACCCTGGCTGATTGCGGCGGCATATCACAGTGATGATTCACAAGGCAACAGAATGCGTGCGCCTAACGAACTACGCTGGCAACAATTGCTCGCCTACCTGGAAGAACACCTATTCGATACTGACGCAATGTCAGCATCTGCATGCGCTCGGGCTATTGGTATTTCCGAACGGTACTTGTACAAACAGTTTTCCAAGCGCGGTCAGTATTTCTCAAAAATGGTGCTGGAACGGCGGCTCGATGCGGCTCAGTTATTGTTGAAGTCTGTTGCATTCAAAGCGCATTCAATTGCTTCCGTCGCGTATCAATGCGGATTCAAGGATCCAGCGCATTTCAGCCGGCTGTTTCGACAGCGCTACGGCATGTCTCCTCGTCAATGTCGTCGTGGCGTTGACTGACAGCGCCTTGTTATTGAAAGGAATGTCGGCATGAGATCCAACAAACCAGACGATACCGACGATTGCTAAAATAACCAATGGGAAAGATAGTTAAAATGGCATTGCTATTGCTCCGCAGATGAATCAAAAAGTTTTTACCAACTTGGCAAGAGAAG
>JAJZEQ010000124.1 GCA_021851345.1 Pseudomonadota bacterium | reverse complement strand
CGCATGATCCCGGCGATGGCCATCATCACTTCGGCCGCACAACCAAAACTGCGCGGCACGTTCATGTCGCTGAATGCAACGGTACAGTCATTCGCGATGGGACTCGCCACCACGCTGGCCGGGTTCATCATCACGCAGAATGATGCGGGGCAGATCGCAGGTTACGGATTGGTGGGTTATGTCGCGATAACCGGGAACATGCTGGCAATATGGTTTGTCGCGCGCATCGTGATGCACGATCAACACGCCAGCGTGCCGGATGTTGCGCTGAAATAAGCAGGGATTTTACCCAAATCGTTTTTGGAGCGGGTGAAGGGGATCGAACCCTCGTATGCAGCTTGGGAAGCTGCCGTTCTACCATTGAACTACACCCGCGAGGCCGGCGATTTTACGTGGGATGCCTGCAATACTCAACACCCAGTTCTTCGACAGTGGCGAGAGGACCGTGCAGACTGTTTAATTGATTGGGTCATCACGCTAGGTGCACGAACAGATGCAGCCATATTCAGCATGTCGATAATGTCCCGAACCATGCCTGTCTGATGTACGCCGACGCACAGCAAGGATTTTACCGATCCCCTGCCATGCGAAAGGCTCGCAAAAAGAGCGGTTGAACGCAAATTTTGCGGGCCTATTGGGAAATTAGAGTCTGCAACTGAAAAATTCACAGGCCCGCTTGGCAGCGAGCGGGGCGTCGGCGCTCAGACCCCGAATTCACAGTCCGGGCCTGTTGGAGTATCGAGCCAACCCTGCCGTCCGCTCACTGCTAACGCCAGCGGGCTGGGCGGAGACTAAGCGCGCGCATCCACAATCTCCGATCGCCTCATCAGCGCAAAGGCCCCGAGAAGGGGCAGCACGCAGAAACACCACATGCTGATTTTTGCGAACAGGAGAGCTGCGAAACCGCAACCAGTGGCGAACAGGACGATACTCGTCGTCATCGCCCTAAAACGTGCACGGATGGTCGCTGCCTTTTCCGGGGGCAAGCCATGGATCATGTCGCCCAGGTCGAGCATGATCTGCGTCGTCGAACCTGTCATCACGGTCGAGGGCGGTGTGTGCGACAGATGCACTCGATGAGCGGCATTCTGCATAGCCATCGCCGTCACGAGGATCATTCCGAGGGCGAGCGCAACGCCGGTGTCGGGGTCGTCAAACGGGCCCGCCCAAACCGCGATGGCTGCAGCCACGATCAGCAACACGAACTGCAGTGTGAGTACGCTGCGCAGTGCCGGCCGCCCCGCGTCTCGCAGGCGCAGGCCGATAAGCCTGATGGAAAGCACGGCGAGGCAGAAGGTCGGCAGGGCAAGAATCTTCGCAAGTGCGCCACTGCTGCCGAGTACCAGTGCGGAGCCGAGAGTCACGAAGTTTCCGGTTACGTGGGAGGTGAACAGCCCCTTGAGGGCGAGAAAGCCACTCGTGTCGGCGTAGCCTGCCATCAGACTGTGGATCGCAGAAAGCGAGATTCGCATGAAATAACTCCATTGCCATTAAATTTGACGCGCAGAAGCATACATCAAGCTGATGTTGTTTTGGACATTATTGGCATGCTGAATATGGCTGCGATTAATCGTGCACCTGGCATATTGCTGCCTGGTGTGCGTCGGAGAAATCCGATTAAATAGTTATTGATACTTCCATAATTCACGACACCTTTGCCGTCATTGCGAACGAAGTGAAGCAATCCAGCAAGACCAAGATGCATTTTTTTAAACCATCTGGATTGCCGCGCCGGCTTCGCCTCCTGATGGAACTACTTGTGGAACGACTAGCCATCCCACTAAGCAACCAGAAGACGGTTGCCAAGTGGTTGGTTATGGCCAATCGACTGGTGAAACAACTAGCCATCCCACTAAGCAACCACAAAACGGTTGCCAAGTGGTTGGTTATAAGCCAGCAAGCTGGCAAGTCGCTGGTTATCGCAATGACAGGTGTTTGTCCCATCGCTCGCAGCTGAAGCCTTGTTGCAATGACGAGGCATTCCGGATTCCCCGAATTCGCGGGAATGGCGTGCCAGTTTTTTAATTTCCCCTTACCGCATTCAGAAAGATGTGTCACTGTCATCAAATATGGAAACCTCAATAATTAAAATGTCTCTTACGGGCCCGCGCGGCGCTTGTGCGGCACTTGAACCGCAAATCAGCAGACCAGGCCGGAAGTGTCATATTTGTCAGCGCCGCGTAATTGTCTGGACAATGAAAGAAAATCCTAATATCTTTACGCAGCAGTTCATTGGGGCAGATCGAGGATCATAATTTAAACCGACAGAATTAAATTAAATGAATCTGCCAGATTACTTGCTCATCCATATCCGGAATATTCCTGCACCCACAACCCGCGCTCATTGAGGACATATGGATATCAAAGCTAAATTCAAGGAAAAGAAACGCGAGATTTTTCTCCTGTCGGTGGTGACCTTGATCAGCCTGATCGCGAATCTGCCGGACAAGATGATGGCGGACCTGGTTGACCAGAAACTGTTGCTCATCGTTCTGGCGGCCGTTATCGTAATCGCCCTGTTTTATTTTCTCAATCTGCTGCTTTTTCTGTGCGTGGTGGCCCTTGCAATTGGTGCCAACCTGCCCGATCACATGGCCGATTCACTGGGCGTAAGTCCGATTGTGATGCTGACTTTTCTGGTGTTGCTGGTGGTGATTTCGCAGATGAACGCGGTGTTCAAGAAGTTTGAAACCCTGAAAGTCGAAAAGAAGCATGACACCGATGAATCCCGCAAGGCGGTTCTGGCAGCCGTCTCGAAAGGGGATCTCACCAAGCTGCATTGGTTGCTGAACGCCAACGTCGAAATCAATTTTTCCGAGGATGGCGTTACGCCCGTTATTCTTGCGGCCGAAAAGGGTTACACGGACGTGATTCAATCGCTGATCAGTCACGGCGCGGATTTGAGTGCAGTAAATCCGGCCGGCCTGACAGCGATGGAGGTTGCACTGGCCAACGGCTTTAACCGTACTGCCGAAATCATGAAGCTCTCCACAGAGGGAGATAAACTCGGCTGGTCAAAATAGCCGGGCGTCTGCCCCCGCACAGCAACGGACACCCTCCCCGCCGCCTATCACAGGCCCTGCTGCGGGGTACATGCACCATGCATTCAGTGCATGCATGCACACCTGATCAAATCCCTATCGGATATCCTGCACCCTACTGGATGTCCTGCACATTGACTCCCGCCGGAACTGAGGCAGGCAGGTAGGCGCGCCCGGCAAAGCTGCGCGGATGGCCGCCCGATTCGATCACCAGGCCGGGTTCATGTACGCCGAAATGGCGAAGGCCGGCACTGCTTTGATTGGCTTGCCGGGCGACCATCGTGTCGAAACTCGGCCCCAGCAGCTGGCGCAGATCGGGCATGAAGGGCCCGGCCCAGGCTACGCCAAACACCACGCCCGCAGCCGACACATATTGCCGAACCCGCGTACCCGAGGGCAGCACTGTTTCAGTCACGGTGTAGCTGCCTGCCGATGGAGTTTTCGGCGGGATTTTCGGCATATAAACCGCGGCGGCTGCGTTCATGTGCAGCCGGTCGGCCTCGACGCTGGCGCTGTTGCCGCCCAGCGACGCATGGGCCGCAGTCGCGGAACACATTGCAAGCAGCGTGATGAGCAAGCGAAATGCGGCGGTTTTGATGATGGCCTGTTTGTTCATGGTCGAACTGAGCATATTCATATTAACCTCTGAGGCTGGTGACTGTGGCAATGGTGCGTGTCAGTAAGCAAAGTACGGCCCGGGGCCAGCCGGCGTGCTTGCACCCGAGATAGCCGTGAATACCGGCCGGCCGAAAAAGAACGACAGCCCCCAGTCAAAAGAGTTGTTGGTTCCAGGGCCGCCGATATTTGCAGCAACAACGTTAGCACCGATCGGATCCAGACCGACCACACTAAAACACACCGTACCGGATGGACTACCGCTTGCTGCGGTGTTGATCGCGCTCAACGCCAGCGGTGAAGGTGTGGGGCAGTACGCCCAGTAATTTGTTGAACATGTAGCAATAGTGGCGTCGTTAAAAAACAGCGCATTCGAGCCGCTGTCTAAATAGCTGCCGTTCATGCTTGTCCCTTTGTACGTGGTGATGATGTTGCCAAACTGATCGGTGCCAAATACGGACGCCGTACCGGGCAACGAGTTATTCGTCTGCGTACCAATGCCAAAAATCAGTGCACCAGTGAGGCTGGTGTTCGCGCCTGCGGATGGAACCGCAGGCAGATTAATCTGAACGCCGTTATTGTCCTGTACAAAATCGGCCACAGGGTTTTGCACAACCTGAGTGGCAGTCACGTCAGAATTTGCACAGCCACTTGAGGTACACGTGTAATAGGCGGCAGAAGGAATAGGCAAAGAAGGAGATATGCAGGCATCGCAATCATTCTTGAAAAGCCCGACACCCAGCAATCCATTCGAGCCCATTGATGCCTGTGTGTTCTGTATCACCCCCGTGCTTGAGCAATCGGAGGGGGCAGTACTATATCCCCACGGGGTATCGCCTATGTCCTGAAAGGGCACATTTTTCGCCACCTCGCCGCCGAGGTAGATATCCGCATAGCGCACCGAGCCCCAGGTCGTGCCGATCACGAAAGCAGCGCATTCGCCAATCGCCGCCCCACCCGGAGTAGTTGTAACCTGAGGGAAGTTCGTGCTGGTAAATTGGGAATCCAGCAGGCGCAACCCGGATGAACCCGTGTCCAGCTGCACGTGGTCTATCGTCTGGCAGTTGTTCGTTGAATTGGGAGGACAGACCTTGACCGTGACATAGGCAACATTGATTTCCCTGGTTCCCGATACCGGCCCCGCATCAATCACGACAGGAATAATATTGCTTCCGTTCGGCGCGGGCGGCATCTGTGTTCCTGGGGCGCTGCCAACACAAGGTGCAGGCGGTGTCGTACTGCCACCACCACCGCCTCCGCACGACGACACCAGCACCGACGCAATGATCAGCGCGGCCAGTATCCGGCCGCAATCGGGAGCTGTAAGTTTCATATTCAAGATTGGGTTTTCCAGACACTGCCTTTGATTTCGGAATCAGGCAGAAGTGCAAAATTTCGTGGGCTGGATTCTATCCATGCCCACCCGTTTATTCAATTCATAGCCGGCTGAAAATTGTATCAAGTTTGTTGCGATGCATTTCAGATGAACTTCTTAGTCCTGCCCCCAGCATTTAAGTTTCACCGTTCCCGCGGGTATCTGCATTTTCAGGCGGCATAACCCCGTAGATCGTGGCGGCATTAAAGCTCCTTCCTGACTTAAACGTGACAGCGCGAGACGATACTTTGACACTTTCGCACGGGTTGCCGCACATCCGTATGGCTGCATGGCTAGCTTCCCCCGACAAACACTGCTGCAATGTTCGTGGCACGAGAATTGCGCATGGTGTGGTCGGTACGCAATCTAGAAATATTGTTATTCACTTCAGGATCAAATCATGCCCGACCCAACCATGCAATGTCCCTTGCCCGAAAATGAAACGCAGCGCCTGCAGGCTATTCATTCTTACGGGATCCTCGACACTCCGCCAGAGGCTGATTTCGACACCCTGACCAAGGTGGCGACTCATGCCTTTGACACGCCGGCGGCAGTCATCGGATTGATGGACTCGGACAGGCTGTGGTTCAAGTCGCAACTGGGGTTGGGGGTGCAGCAGCTCGATCGCGAAATTGCATTTTGCGCGCACGCCATCATGCGACCCGGCGAAATATTTGTTGTGGAAGACCTGCGGCTGGATCCGCGTTTTCGTGATAACACCCTGGTGGTGAATGCGCCCAATCTGCGTTTTTACGCCGGCAGCCCCCTCGTCGACCAGCACGGACATGCACTGGGCACCATCGCCGTGGTGGATACCCGGCCACGCGTGCTCAGTGATGATCTGCGCGCTTTGCTGGGCGATCTTTCCAGCCTGGTGATCTCGGTTCTGGAAAACCGGCAACGGACCATCCTGCTAAGCCGCTTCGCTACAACCGATCACCTGACCGGCCTGGCTAACCGGGTACAGTTCGAAAGAACCCTGAAATCCGAAATGGCCTACGCACGGCGCACGGGTGAGCGATTCAGCATTCTCTACATGGACCTGGATGCCTTCAAGCAAGTCAATGACCACCTCGGCCACGCCGCAGGCGACGAAGTGCTGCGCGAGGTTGCCCGCCGCATGATGAAGCAGGTGCGCGCCGAGGATTTGGTTGCGCGTCTGGGCGGTGACGAGTTCGCCATATTTTTTCGCCAGGGCGACGATAAGTCAGCCAGATTTCTGGCCAGGCGCATCTTCGAGGCGGTGTCAGAACCTGTCACCCTTTCCACGGGCGACACCGCCAGGGTTGGCATTTCAACCGGCATTGCGCACTACACAGACGATATCGAGTCCATGCACGTCCTGCTTGCCCAGGCGGACCAGGCCCTTTACAAGGCGAAGCGGGGAAATGCCTTGTTGTAAGCGGGAAGGACAAATCTATTGTCGTGTTTCAAATATCGACATGAACCCCGGTGCCACACATTGAACCATGCACAACTTGCCTGAATTTTTTTAAAGCACACCATGAAGCAATTACTGAAATTTTTGAACAAGCCCTCGGGAGCGGTGATCGCGGTGGGAGCAGTCATACTGCTGGCCGCGTTATTGATCGCTGCGCTGATCGAACATCTCCCCAAGACCGTTCTCAGGGATGGTTATACGGCAAGAATGCTGTTTGAATTCGCCGGTCCGGTCTTGCTCGTCATCCTCGTTTCACCGGCGCTTCTGTTTCTGGTTTTCAGGCCGATGCGCACCCGTCTGGCGGAACTTGGCAATTTGCACAATAAAATAGAACAGGCACACCGCGAATGGCTGGGTGCGCTGGACTCGGTGGACGACCCCATCTTCCTGCACGACAAGGATTTCCGCATACTGCGCTGCAACAAGGCTTACCAGCGCTGCGCCGGGGTTGCGTACCACAAGCTTCTCTGCAAGCCTTACCATGAAGTTTTCCCGAAAAACCATGCCCCCTTGCCCGGCGCTCTGCATGCGCCGGAAAAAATCGGGGCAGAAGAAGTGGTGGTGGACGGCAGAATCTACCGCTCACGCAGCTCCGCGATAAAGGACGCGCAGGGAGCTTATCTCTACTCTGTCCATGTCCTTGAGGATGTCACCGAAACCCGGCGCGCCCGTGAGGCACTGCGCGAGAATGAAGAACAGTTTGCGCTTGCTTTTGCTGCGGCAAACCTGGCCTGGTTCGATTTGAATATCAAGTCCGGCGAGATTCGCGTAAGTCCCGAATATCCCGGCATGCTCGGATTTGACCCGGCCACCTTCCAGACCTCGTTGCGCAACTGGATCGACAATATTCATCCCGATGACCATGACGCTGTCCTTAAAAGCGTCAATATATGCCTGTCTTCCAACAAGCCTGTTTCAGCCGAGTACCGCAGGCGGACCCAATCCGGCGAGTGGTTATGGATGTATTCATCCGGGAAAGTCGTGGAGTGGGATAAGGCGCAGAAGCCCGCAAGAATGGCCGGTATTCATATGAACATTGCGGAGCGCAAGCAGGCCGAATCCGACCTGCGCCTCACCGCAGCCGCTTTCGAATCGCATGAAAGCATGATGATCACGGATGCCAGCGGTGTGATCGTTCGGGTCAACCGGGCCTTTACCGAAAACACCGGCTATACGGCCGATGAGATCGTGGGCCAGACGCCGCGCGTGCTCAAGTCCGGCCGCCACAACGCCGAGTTCTATCGAACAATGTGGGAGACCATAGTCCGCACCGGAAGATGGCGCGGAGAGGTTTGGGATAAACGCAAAAGCGGGGAAATCTACCCGCAATTGCTTACCGTCAGTGCGGTCAAGGGCAGCGATGGGGTCGTTACCCATTATATCGGGTCGCATATCGACATCACCGAGCGCAAGGCGGCACAGGAAAGAATCCGCAATCTGGCATTCTACGATCCGCTCACCCATCTGCCCAACCGGAGACTCTTGATAGACCGGCTTAATCAGGCGGAATTTTCCAACGCCCATAATTGTTGTGAAAGCGCGCTGCTGTTCATTGACCTGGACAATTTCAAGAGCCTCAATGACACACTCGGCCATCAAGTCGGCGATCTGTTCCTGCAACAGGTGGCGCTGCGCCTGGCCTCCTGTGTGCGCGAAGGCGACACCGTGGCCCGTTTTGGTGGTGATGAATTCGTGGTGATGCTGAAAAACCTGAGCGGGCAACCCATGGAAGCAGCGACACAGACCGAAGCCATAGGTAAAAAAATACTCGCCGCACTCAGCCTGCCCTACCAGCTTGAAACTCACGCATACCACGGCACCGCCAGCATAGGCATCACGCTGTTTAACGGCAGTTCGCTGGCGGCGGATGAGCTGATGAAACAGGCCGACATCGCGATGTATCAGGCCAAGAAAGCCGGCCGCAACGCCCTGCGTTTCTTTGACCCGCAAATGCAGGCCAGCATCACCGGCCGTTTCTCACTCGAGGGTGAATTGCGCAAAGCGCTCGATCAGCGGCAATTCCAGCTGTATTACCAGATCCAGATGGACAGCTCGAATCAACCGCTGGGGGCGGAGGCGCTGATACGCTGGATACACCCGCTGCGCGGAATGATTT
>JAJZEQ010000127.1 GCA_021851345.1 Pseudomonadota bacterium | reverse complement strand
GCACGCAAGTCACTGCTGTTTTGCGTCAGGCTGCCGATCGCGCGCAGACTGGCGCCCAAAGCCGTGCCGATGATGATCAGTGCAACGAGCACTTCGAGGAGGGTAAATCCTGCGTTGCGGTGCCTGGGTTTTTCCAAGGAAAGACGGGTGCCTGAGCGCATTTCATTCAACCACGAAGTGTCCGATGCCGTCGGCGCGGATTGCAACCTGGGCATCACTGTTTGCCAGTGTCAGAACAAATGGGATACCTACGGGTTCGCGCCCGAAAACAATGCGCAAGCGAGACGTTTGTTCCAGGGATGGCGGGGAGAGAGACAAAATAACGGGCGGGTGCTTGAAGGGGCGCTCACGCAACAGGTCATCATCGAGCAGGGGTTGCCAGGCATTATTTTCGCGCACCAGAAAACGGTAACCTTCACCGTCTGTTTCGAATGCGACCGGGCGGTTGCGCACAATCGCCTCGTCGCGTGCCGATTGCAGCAGCAGCGCAATTTTTTGCGCCTCGTTTTGCAAAACCTGACGTTCGCTCGGCATCGCATTGAATGCCACCGCGCCGAGTGTGATTCCAACGATCACCATCACTACCAGCAACTCCAGCAGTGTAAAGCCGCGCGACACTCTCGGGCATTTCGGGCTGTTGCATTTAGCTCGAACCGGTACGGTCAAGGCGTTTAAAGGTCCCACGAGCCGATGTCGGCGTCGTTACCGGTGCCTCCCGGCTGGCCGTCCGCGCCCAGCGAGAAAACATCGATTTCACCCTTGATGCCGGGATACAGATACTGGTATGGATTGCCCCACGGGTCTTTGGGCAGTTTGTCCAGATAACCGCCGGTCTTCCAGCCATCCGCGGCCGGACCTGAAGTCGGTTTTTCAATCAGCGCCTGCAGGCCCTGCTCGGTTGTCGGGTAACGCTGGTTGTCGAGTTTGTAGAGTTTGAGTGCTTGCATCAGCGTGGCGATGTCCTGCTTGGCTGCAATGATGCGCGCATCGTCTGTACGGCCCATCAGCTTGGGAACGATCAGCGCGGCCAGGATACCCATGATGACGACAACCACCATGATCTCGATCAGCGTGAAGCCGCGCGTCGCAGTGGCAGGCCGTTCACGGCGAGCGGGCATGAAAAGAGAATTATGCATAGGAATTGGTTGCTACAAATAACATACGGGTCGCAAGTATAAGGCTAAACCGGGATTCATCCTAATTGCCATTGAGCCGGCTGAAGTTGGCCCGGCATTAGTCTGCGCCCGTGGAATGCATGCAATGAATTGTAAATTTCGCCAGTAGCACTATAATGCGCGGGCGTATGGGTGCCCTTGGCTTGCAGTTGTTTGTAACATGAGAGGCGGTTGCCCGGGATCAAAAAACGCCAGTCAAAACTTCGAGTGCGGCATCGCCGCACTTTGTATTTTCAGAATAGAAAATCCATAATAGAAAATAAATATAGAAAAGAAAATATGCCCGTTAATATTACCTTGCCGGATGGTTCGCAGCGCAGCTTCGCGCAGGCTGTGACGGTTGCCGATGTTGCGCTCAGCATAGGCGCCGGTTTGGCGCGCGCAGCGCTGGCCGGCAAGGTCGACGGCCGCCTGGTGGACACCTCTCATGTGATCGAACAGGATGCTGCCCTGGCCATCATCACCGACAAGGATGCGGATGGACTGGAGATCATCCGCCATTCCACCGCGCACTTGCTGGCTTATGCGGTGAAAGAGCTTTTTCCCGATGCGCAAGTGACCATAGGTCCGGTGATCGAGCACGGTTTCTTCTATGATTTTTCCTACCATCGCCCGTTCACGCCGGAAGATCTGGCTGCCATAGAGAAGCGCATGGCCGAACTCGCGAAGCAGGATATACCGGTAACGCGCAAGGTTTTGCCCCGCGACGAGGCAATTAGTTATTTCAAGGGCATCAACGAGCATTACAAGGCGGAGATCATCTCTTCAATTCCGCCCGATCAGGAGGTATCGTTATACACCGAGGGCAATTTCACCGATCTGTGCCGCGGCCCCCACGTGCCGTCGACCGGCAAGCTGAAAGCCTTCAAGCTGATGAAACTGGCGGGTGCATATTGGCGCGGCGATTCGAAGAACGAGATGCTGCAGCGCATCTACGGTACCGCGTGGGCAAAGAAGGAGGAGCTGGAGGCCTACCTGCACCAGCTTGAGGAAGCCGAAAAGCGCGACCACCGCAAGCTTGCCAAACAACTGGATCTGTTTCACATGCAGGATTCGTCACCCGGCATGGTGTTCTGGCACCCCAAGGGCTGGACGCTGTGGCAGGAAGTCGAGCAATACATGCGCCGCAAGTTCCGCGAGCACGACTATCAGGAGGTTCGCACCCCGACCATAATGGACAGGACTTTGTGGGAGAAATCCGGGCATTGGGAAAACTATCGTGACAACATGTTTACCACCTCGTCGGAGAATCGCGATTACGCGGTGAAGCCGATGAATTGCCCCGGACACGTGCAGATATTCAACCACGGCTTGCACAGCTACCGCGATTTGCCGTTGCGGTTGGCGGAGTTTGGTTCCTGCCACCGCAACGAGACCTCGGGTTCGCTGCATGGTCTGATGCGGGTGCGCGGCTTCACCCAGGATGACGCGCATATTTTTTGCACCGAAGAGCAGGTGCAGCCCGAGGTGTCGAAATTCATCGTGATGCTGAACGAGGTATACAGGGATTTCGGCTTCAACGAGGTGCTGGTCAAATTATCCACCCGCCCGGAAAAAAGGGTGGGTTCGGATGAAACCTGGGACAGGGCCGAGGCCGGCCTGGCTTCCGCCCTGAAGCAAAACGGACTTGTTTATGACGTACAGCCGGGTGAGGGCGCGTTCTACGGCCCCAAGGTCGAGTTTACCCTGAAGGACAGTCTGGGCCGCTTGTGGCAGTGCGGCACGATACAGCTGGATTTCAATTTGCCGGTACGCCTGGGTGCGGAATTCGTTGATGAGGATAACAGCCGCAAACCTCCGGTAATGCTGCATCGCGCTATCCTGGGATCGATGGAACGTTTCATCGGCATCCTCATTGAGCACCATGCAGGTGCGTTCCCTTTGTGGCTGTCTCCGGTGCAGGTTGTGCTGATGAATATCTCGCAGGCACAGGAAGAATATGCAACACAGCTGGCCCGATTGCTGCGTGATGCGGGGTTGCGTGTGCAATTGGATTTGCGTAATGAGAAGATTACCTATAAAATCCGTGAGCATAGCCTGCAAAAGTTACCTTATCAGCTGATCGTGGGCGATAAGGAGGTTGCGGGAAAATTGGTGGCCGTGCGTACCCGTAGCGGTGAAGATGTCGGGCAGATGACGTTTGAAGCGCTGCTTCAGCGTTTGAGATCCGAGATTGTTATGGGAAGCGCGGCTTAATGTCGTTAACAGGGAGATATTGCAATAGCACAAGATAAATCGCAGCGCATCAATGAGATGATTACCGCACCGCAGGTGCGGCTGGTTGGTGCCGAAAAAGAGCCCCTCGGGATAGTAACCATCGCAGAAGCTTTGCGTTTGGCTGATGAAGCAGAATTGGATCTGGTGGAAATTTCGCCGTTGGCGGATCCGCCTGTATGCCGCATCATGGATATCGGCAAATTCAAATATGCCGAAAGCAAGAAACTGCATGAAGCCAAGCTCAAGCAGAAGCAGGTACAGATCAAGGAAATCAAGTTTCGTCCGGGTACGGATGAAGGAGACTACAACATCAAGTTGCGCAACCTGATCAAATTTTTGGCGGAAGGCGACAAGACCAAGGTGACGCTGCGTTTTCGCGGCCGTGAAATGGCCCACCAGGAAATCGGCATGCGCCTGATAGAGCGCGTCAGGGCCGATCTTGATGAGCATGGCGTGGTTGAGCAGTTCCCTAAAATGGAAGGCCGCCAGATGGTGATGGTGCTGTCACCCAAAACCAAGAAAAAGGCAAGTTAGTTTTAGTTGTCTCGGCAGCAAGGGATGGCCGGGATGATGAAGCAGCAAACAGTCCCAATAAAAAGTGGTGTATGGGTCAAAAAGTTTTTCCGCAGGAAAACACCTCGCACCATAACTTAAGGAGTAATTATGCCCAAGATGAAAACCAAAAGCGGAGCGGCCAAGAGATTCAAGGTCCGCGCCGGTGGCAGTGTCAAGCGCTCGCAAGCTTTCAAGCGCCATATCCTGACCAAGAAGACCACCAAAAACAAGCGTCAGTTACGCGGCACAACTGAAGTCCACGCAACCAACAAAGCATCGGTTCACGCCATGATGCCTTACGCATAAGGAGCAGATCATGGCAAGAGTAAAACGTGGAGTAACAGCACGCGCCAGCCACAAGAAGATTCTTGATCTGGCCAAGGGATATCGCGGTCGCCGCAAGAATGTCTACCGCATTGCCAAGCAGGCGGTGATGAAGGCCGGACAATATTCCTATCGTGATCGCCGCCAGAAGAAGCGCCAGTTCCGCACTTTGTGGATCGCGCGTATCAATGCCGCAGCGCGTGAGCAGGGTCTGAGCTACAGCGTATTCATGAATGGCCTGAAAAAAGCGTCGATTCAGGTTGACCGCAAGGTGCTGTCGGATATCGCCGTATTCGACAAGCCGGCGTTCGTGCAATTCGTGGTGCAGGCCAAAGCCAGCCTGGGTATTTAAGCCGGACCGCAAAAAAAGAAAGGAGGCGGATAGCCTCCTTTTTTGTTTCCGAACTCTCACTGTTTCCATTTGCACCGGCAACTGGAAGTTGTGAGCTAACCTGCTGCTTCGCAGCGCTCTTCCCGCAGCAACTGAAGGGGAGCATGGAATAAAATGCAAGAACTCCAACAAATTCTCGATCAGGCTATGAAGCAGTTTGCGTTGATCGGCGACGAGGCTGAATTAGAGCAGGTCAAAGCGCGCTATTTGGGCAAGGATGGCAGCCTGACTGCCTTGCTCAAGGGATTGGGCAAGTTGTCAGCGGAAGAACGACCCGCTGCGGGTGCACGCATCAACCAGGTCAAACAAAACATCGAGGCAGCATTGCAGCAGCGGCGTGATGAGCTTCAACAGAACAAACTGGCGCAAAGACTGGCGGCAGAATCCCTTGATGTGACCTTGCCCGGACGCGGCCTGGGCACTGGCGGCTTGCATCCGGTAACACGCGTGCTGGAACGTATCGAGAAGCTGTTCCATTCGATAGGCTTCGCCGTGGCCGAAGGCCCGGACATCGAGACCGATTTCTATAATTTCACCGCGCTGAACATCCCTGAAGATCATCCTGCGCGTGCCATGCACGACACATTCTATATCGATGAGCAGCATGTGCTGCGCACGCATACCTCACCTATACAGATTCGCTACATGCAGGCGCACCTAGAGAAATTCCGGCATCTGGAGACGATGCCTGATATCCGCATCATCGCACCGGGGCGAGTCTATCGTGTGGATTCCGATGCCACGCATTCGCCGATGTTCCACCAGGTCGAAGGTCTGTGGATAGGCGAGCGGGTCAGCTTCGCCGATTTGAAAGGTGTCATAGCCGATTTCCTGCAGAACTATTTCGAGACGTTGGATATGCAAGTGCGTTTTCGTCCCTCGTTCTTTCCGTTTACCGAGCCGTCCGCTGAAATAGATATGAGCTGGAAGGATGGATGGCTGGAAATTGGCGGCTGCGGAATGGTTCATCCTAACGTGCTAAAGCACGTCGGCATAGACAGCGAAAGATACATCGGCTTCGCTTTCGGCATGGGAGTCGAGCGTCTGGCGATGCTGCGCTATGGCGTGAACGATCTAAGGCAGTTCTTCGAGAACGACCTGCAATTTTTGAAACAATTCGCCTGAACTGAATATGCAATTTTCCGAATCCTGGTTGCGCAGCATCGTTAACCCCCCGTTGTCCACCGAGGCTCTTGCCCACCTGCTGACGATGGCGGGGCTTGAAGTGGAAGGGTTATCTGCGGTCGCGCCCGTTTTCGACCGGGTCGTTGTGGCGCAGGTGCTCACGAAGGACAAGCATCCCGATGCAGACCGGTTGAATGTGCTGACTGTGGATGCGGGGCAGAGCGAGGCGCTGACCATCGTCTGTGGCGCGCAGAACGTGACGGTCGGCATGAAAGCCCCGTGTGCGCTGGTCGGCGCGAGGCTGCCCGGCAGTGAGATAGAAAAGCCCATGGAGATCAAGCAGGCCAAGGTGCGCGGCGTCGCCTCCTTTGGCATGATGTGCTCTGCAAAAGAACTTGGTTTGGCAGAACAGAGCGACGGCCTGATGGTGTTGGATGCCGATGCACCTGTTGGACAGAGCATACGCACCCATTTCGATCTGGACGATCATCTGATCACGCTAAAGCTCACGCCGAACCGCAGCGACTGCCTGTCATTGCATGGTATTGCCCGTGAAGTGGCCGCACTGACGGGCGCGCCGTTGCAGCCAATACCCGAAGTGTCGTTCAAGCCGGTCAGCGACCTCAATTGCAATGTCAAGGTGACGGCATCCGCCGCTTGCCCCCGTTATGCTGGCCGCGTCATTGCAGGCTTGAACGCAAAAGCTGCCACTCCGGCGTGGATGGCGCAACGTCTGGAGCGTTGCGGCCTGCGCAGCATCAGCGCGCTGGTGGATGTGACCAATTATGTGATGCTGGAACTGGGGCAGCCGTTGCACGCATTCGACCTGTCCAAGCTGCATGGTGACATCGAGGTGCGTTTTGCGCGTGATGGTGAAAGCCTGAAATTGCTGAATCAGCAGGAGATCGTTTTGCAAGCTGACATGTTGGTCATCGCTGATGCCAGGCATCCTGTCGCGCTGGCCGGGGTGATGGGCGGCGCGGACAGTGCCGTGGACGAAACGACTTCCGGCATCTTTCTGGAGAGCGCATTTTTTGCGCCCGGCGTGATTGCAGGAAAGTCACGCCGCCTTGGTTTCGGCTCGGATTCTTCATACCGGTTCGAGCGGGGAGTGGATTTCTCCGCCACGCAATCGGCGCTGGATCGAGCCACGCAGTTGATACTCGATATCTGCGGCGGGCAGGCAGGCGCTGTGATCGATATTTGCGGCGAACTGCCAGCCCGCAATTCCGTAAAGCTGCGCACCTCGCGCGTGCACCGGGTGCTCGGTATTTCAATCGATGCCGGCGCGATTGCGCAGATACTGTCGCGGTTGGGCATGATTTTTCAACGGCAGGGCGAAGACTTTTCAGTGACGCCTCCAAGCTATCGCTTCGACATCGCAATCGAGGAAGACCTGATTGAAGAGGTGGCGCGCGTATACGGCTACGAGAAAATCACGCCGCTACCCTCGCAGGCCGCCATGAGTATCCTGCCGCAGGCCGAGGCGCAGCGCCCCCTGATGAAACTGCGCCAAACACTGGTGCTGCGCGATTACCAGGAAACCATCAATTACGCTTTTGTGGAAGCCGGATGGGAGCGTGACCTGTGCGGGAATGCTGCTCCTGTCGCGTTGAAAAATCCCATTGCCAGCCAGATGAGCGTGATGCGCAGCAGTTTGCTGGGCGGATTGCTGGGCGGTTTGCGCGCCAATCTTGCGCGCAAGCAAGCGCGCGTGCGCTTGTTCGAAATGGGCGGTTGTTTCGCTGCCGAGGCAGGCGATTATGTGCAGCATGAACGTATCGCCGGATTGGCATATGGCGCGGCAAAGCCTGAGCAGTGGGGGGTGATTGCGCGTGATGTGGATTTTCACGACGTAAAGGGTGATGTAGAGGCATTGTTCTTTCCGCGCCTGTTGGATTTTGAGGCCGCACATCACCCGGCTTCTCATCCGGGGCGTTCTGCGCGTATTCGACTGGATGGCCGCGAGATTGGCTGGATCGGTGAATTGCATCCGCAATGGCAACATCAATATGACCTGGCGCAAACCGCAGTTTGGTTCGAGGTCGATTTGGGTGCGTTGGCTGAGTCCGGTGTACCCAAAGTTACCGATATCTCACGTTTCCCGGCGGTGCGGCGCGATCTGGCAGTGATTGTGGATGCCAAGGTCACGGTTCAGTCCCTGTTGCTGGCCATGCAGGCCGAAAATGTTTCCCATGTTGTTGAACTGGCATTATTCGACCTGTATTGCGGAAAAGGTGTGGAGCTTGGCAAAAAAAGCCTTGCATTCCGTGTGTTATTGCAAGATACTCGAAAGACATTAACCGATTCGGAAATTGATCAAAGCGTAGCGCACCTGCTTGCCGTATTGCAGCAGCAAGGTGCTCAATTGCGCATGTGAAGGGGAGAGCATGACATTAACCAAAGCTGAACTCGCGGATTTGCTGTTTGAGAAGGTTGGCCTGAACAAGCGTGAAGCCAAAGACATGGTGGAAGCATTTTTTGAGGAAATCCGTTTGAAACTGGAGCAGGGAGAAAGCGTGAAACTATCCGGGTTCGGAAATTTTCAATTGCGCGACAAACCGCAACGTCCCGGACGCAATCCGAAGACCGGCGAGGAAATCCCCATTACTGCGCGCCGCGTGGTGACCTTTCATCCCAGCCAGAAATTGAAGACCATGGTGGAAAAGTCCTATCATGGAAAACCACAAGCCTAACTCCGAACTTCCGCCGATTCCCGCCAAACGCTATTTCACGATCGGTGAAGTCAGCGAATTGTGCGGGGTCAAGGCCCACGTATTGCGCTATTGGGAGCAGGAGTTCACTCAACTCAAGCCGGTTAAACGGAGCGGTAATCGCCGTTAT
>JAJZEQ010000102.1 GCA_021851345.1 Pseudomonadota bacterium | reverse complement strand
GGAACAGCCAGTGAGGCAATCTGCACGTCCGCAGTCTTGAGCATGGCTATCAGCCGCGCGCCTCCTTCCTGCATATTGGACAGGTGGCGGCTGCGCTCGATGATCACGGTCAACGCGACCAGCAACAGCAACAGCATCAGATACAGCGTGCCGCCCGAGTCGTTGGCAAGTTCAAACAAGTGTGTAATGTTCATGATGGTATCCAGTTCCTTTACATGCTGACCGACAGGCTTAATGCGTAATTGCGCACAGGATTGACATAGAACATCGGGTTCCCGCCGGCATCATTGGCGAAAGAAGCGAAGATGCCGTTCTTGTCGAACACGTTGTTGACCTGGAATCCCACTTTGGCGTTTTTCCCCCAGCTTCCCATGCTGTCCAGCGCGTAGCTGTAATTGAAATTGGTTATCGTAAAGCTGGAGAAGGGAATAGGATTGCCCTGGGCATCCTGCCCGCTGTAGCGATGGCCGACTTCCTTGGCGATCAGCGATGCATAGACCGGGCCGCGGTTGTAGATCAATCCTGCTGCAGCGGTATTTTTCGGGACGTTCAGCAACACGTTTCCTGCCGTGCTCATCGAATAGTTGTTGATCGCATAGTTGCCGTAAAGGCTGAAACCCTCGCCGACGACATAAGTTGATTCTCCCTCGATACCGTTGTATTTCACCCCGCCGGCATTACTGAAGCAGGTATTTATGCCGCAAGGTGTGGCTGTGATCTGGTTGTTGAAGTCAATCTTGTAAACGTCGCCGGAAACAGTCAATCGGCTTCCGCTCCAGGTTGTACCCAGCTGGTAATTTTTTGTCGACTGGGGGCTCAGCGTGGCGGGCAATACATTAGGCTGATAGAAGCTGTTCAGGTTGGGAGCCAGGAAACCTTCGGCAAACTGGGCATAAGTTGTCCAGTTTGACCTGATTTTATAATGCGCCGACACAGCGGGCAGGGCCTTGGCCCAGGTTTGCGATGTGCTGTAAGGCTGGTTGGTTCCCGCGTTGACGGTCGCATCTATCGTGCGGGTGAACGATGAGTATTTCAAGCCCGGGGTAACCGTAAGGGCGTCAGTGGCTTTCCATTCATACTGCATATAAGGCTGGATGGTGGTCAGGGTATCAACCATCGATTGGTTCACGCCATTGACACCGCCGCCGGCCGGGTTGAGCGCTCCGCCCAGCGAGTAGTCGACATTCATGTTCATGCGATTATTGGTCTGATGGTCGACCCACGCCCCGTATTCCAGGTTTCCGTGTTCCAGTGTATTCGTCAGGCGCAACAGATCGCCGTAAGACCTGTAGTTCATGTCCATCTTCTGCCCGGGAACATTGCCGGCTCCGTATGAGGTGCCGTTGGGACCTGCGCCACCCGGGTCGTTGCCATTGAAGCCGTTGTGGTAGTAGGCATAGGTGTAGATCTTGTTATCGATCTTCAGGTTGCCCTGCACGCTGTTGAGTCCGACGTATTCAAAATCCCCGGTGATATCGTCGTAGTTGTAACCGAAATAATTCTGGCTGTTGGGGTTGGAGCTCAGGCCGTAATTCTGTCCATACTTCGCAATGTTAGCGAGCGTGGCGCCCAGAGGTACGTTCTGGTGAACCTGGTTCTGCATGGTCACAAAAGTAAGCGCGGTATTTTCCGATACCGGTTTGATGAATTTGATGAACAGGTTGTTGCGCCTGATGTTGCTGTTGGTGAGATATCCGTCAGATGAGAAGTTCTTGTAGTCGATAAACGCGCTTGCATCGCCGTAGTTCTTCATCGCGCCGGTATCAAATTCAGCGCCTGCCAGAACGGTGTTGAAGCTTCCCACAGTGGCATAGGGCGTGGTCGCAGCTGTAGTCATGGGATCTTTTGAATTCACCGCTATCGTGCCGCCAAACGTCGCATTGCCGATGTTGCTCGCATCTCCCGGGCCGCGGTCGATGACGATGTTGCCGATATCCTGGGACATGAAATAGGAAGTGGAGTGATGCGTGAAGTCGTTGGAGTCTCCCCAGGGAATGCCGTCGAAGGTCACGTTATATTGGCCGTCCTGGAAGCCTCTCATTGTCAGGCTCTGGGTTTCCATCATCCCGGGCCCGTTGGGATCCACGCTGAACATGCCGGGTGCGATATTTACAATATCCGTATAATTGGAGCCCGCCGAAGCATTTTCCTGGATGTAATGCTGGTTGATGATGGATTGGGGCTGGGCAGCATCCAGCGAACCCTGGGTCGGAGCCTGGTAGGCCGGGGAATCCTTGTTGACTGCCACATTCCCGGTATCGGTTGCGCCGACCACGCCCAGATCGGTCACGTCGGCGGCAAAAGCGCCATTGCTTGCGCAGGCTATAATCGAGAGTACGATTCCGGCCGGGACAAGTTTTCCGAGATTGCTACGATTGAAACAGTTGGACAGGTTTTGCCTGACATCGCTTTTTTTGCGCATGCGTAATTTCCCCTAGATAAATTTGAACTGAAAGCTACCGCAGTGTAGTGAACTTGAAATGCGGGGGAGAATGTACCTGCGCAATGTTAAAAATAAATTAAGAGTTTGTGACTTTATTATTTCTGAAATATTTCCGTTGGTGGGCAATGGGGTAAATGCCGGACAGGCACTCGCCGGGATTTTATTTTGGTGGGCTTGAATTGTTGTAACGAGACTGGTGCAGTGTCGCGCCGTCCGATGAAATTGGATTTCCCGGCTGCGAAAAATTCACCGCATGAAGGAATGTGCCCCGGATTTTTCGTGGTACATGAGCATGCGGTGTGACCATTATGTCAGGCTGTTGTGTGGGAATTTATGCTGTGTCGATCGGGACGGGAACTGGATGGCTGCCAGGTATGCTAACTGCCGCAGCGACGCTATTCGCCCCACTGCGCAGTCAGTTTGCGCTCGCGCCGGTTCTCCGCCAGGCGCAGCATGAACGGGCAATCTTCGCGGTGTATGGTAATGCCCCGGTCACGGGTGACGTAGCCGACGATGGCATCCGGCGGTGCGGGCTTGCAACATTTGGCGATCCGGGTCATCAGGTTGTTCACTCCGCCGACCGTGATGTCTGCCGTGGGCTTGCGCGGGGCCGCGGGTTTGAATGCCCTGGGCGCGGCTATCCCGATTGTCCTGCCCGGCAACTCTTCCCGGATGGCGACGCCGATACGCCGCTGGGTGACTTCGTTGCGCCCGATGGCGGCCAGCAAATCCTCCAGTTTGTTGAAGTGCAGCCGTTGCGCGATTTTTTCCTGGTTGATGGAAGTGATGCCCAGGCGGTGCAGTTCGCGATCCAGTTGTATTCTGCCCTGCGCGATGCTTTCGTCGAGGTTCTGGTTCTTGAACCATGCGCGCACCTTGGCGCGGGCGCGCGGGCTTTTCAGATAACCGAGCGCGGGATTGATCCAGTCGCGGCTTGGTGCGCCCAGTTTGACGGTCAGGATTTCCACCCGCTGCCCGTTCTGCAATTTGTAGTTGAGCGGGACTATGCTGCCATCCACCTTGGCACCGCGGGTGCGGTGGCCCAGGTCGGTGTGCAGTGTGTAGGCGAAGTCCACCGGGGTTGCATCCCTGGGCAGGGCGATCACCTTGCCCAGCGGGGTGAACACATAGACCTGGTCGCGGAACAATTCATTTTTGAACTGTTCCTGCAGGTCGCCCTGGCCGCTCAGGTCTTCTTTCCATTCCAGTATCTGGCGCAGCCAGGCGATTTTCTCATCGAACCGGGTATCGGGTTTCCCGCCTTCCTTGTAGCGCCAGTGTGCGGCGACACCAAGTTCGGAATGCCGGTGCATCTCGCGGGTGCGTATCTGCACTTCCACTGCAAGGCCGCGCGGGCCGACCACGGCGGTATGCAGCGAGCGGTAGTCGTTGCTCTTGGGATGGGCGATGTAATCGTCGAATTCGCTTTCTATCGGCGGCCACAATTGATGCACCAGCGCGAGCGCCGTATAGCATGCCCTGATGCCGTCAACCGGGATGCCATCGACCTGATTGTCGTCGATCAGTATGCGCACTGCCCGCACGTCGTAGAGCTCGCTGAAATCCATCTGTTTGAGTTTCATCTTGTTGATGATGCTGTAGATGTGTTTGGGGCGCCCGGTCACCTCGGCGGATATGCCCGCCTGGCTTAACGCCTGCTTTAACCGGGATACCACATCGGCGATATATTGTTCGCGATCCGCCCTGCGTTCATCCAGCAGCCTGGCAACTTGTTTGTACAGCCCGGGTTCCAGATAGCGCACGGACAAGTCTTCCAGCTCCCATTTGAGTTGCCACACGCCGAGACGGTTGGCCAGTGGCGCAAAGATGCTGCGAGTCTGTTGCGCGGTGAGTTTTTGCTGTTCCTCGCCGACACCGGATAAATGGCGCAGGGTCTGGGTGCGCTCGGCCAGCTTGATCAGCACCACGCGGATGTCCTCCACCATCGCCAGCAGCATCTTGCGCAGGATTTCTGTCTGCTGCGCGGCCTCGTCCTTGTCTTTGGCGCCGCTTGTTTCGCTGAACAGGTGTATCCGTTCCATTTGTGAAATGCCTGCGACCAGCATCTTCACGTTGGTGCCGTAACCCTGCCCGATTTTTTCGGCCCAGCCATCCAGATACCGGGGCGCGGCATGCAAAATGGCGGCGGTGATCGTTTCATAATCCAGGTTCATGCCTGCCAGTATTGATGCCGCACCCAGCGCGTGATGCAGCAGCGGCGTGCCGGTGAGTTCGACTTTGCCCTCGTAGAGCGGGCCGGCCAACCGGCATGCGCTGCGCAACACTTCAACTTCAGCGGGAGCAAAAATTCCCGACGCAGTATCCAGCCAGGATGCAACGATTTCGGGTGATGCGGGCGATTGTTTTGGCATGAAAGTCATCGGAAATTATTTCACGTGCGCACGAAACAGGTCAGGGTGTGCGGCATAAATGCAAACATTAAAATTTGTCGGATAATGCCGTATTGCGGCGTCGTTTGAAGTTGAGGCTCTGTTGTTCAATTATGCGCGATGTCGACAAGCCGTGCATTGAGCATGCGCGCCAGTGCCTTGCCACCTTGCCGCATGACGCTGTCATGGTTCCACTTGATCAGCGGGCGCGCAAACAGCGCCAGAAAATTCATCCATGCCGGCGTGGTGTACACCCGCCACTCGAAGCGCACGATGGATACTGTTCCCTCGGCGGAGAACGACCAGCGACCCCGGCCTTCCACATCGCCGCTGGCGATGCCTTCGATTGCGGCAAGGGGTTCGACGTGCATAACGTGAATGTCAAAAGTGAGCCGGTATGGAAGGTGCCCCTTCCAGGAATACCGGCGTACGCTGCCGATGCCTTGCTCATCTCCCCGGACCAGTTCCTCGACCCTTTCCACATTGTGCCACCACAGCGGCCAGTTCAGGGAATGGTAGATGGCTTCGCAGACTGCCTCGAGCGGGGCTTCGATGCGCCAGACTGTGACAAAATGGTACTCCATCTTTTCCCCTGTTTATGGATTGAACAGTGAATCCGGCAGTGCAGTGTTGATTTCCGCAGCGTCCATCGTTACGGTTTCGATGACCGCGTCCCGCAGGTCGCGACTGACCACCCGGAGAGGAAACAGGCTTTCCGGGTCCAGCCATATTTCATAGCGGTGCACGCCGCCAATCTCGACATTCCCCGCCCCGGTTACGGCAAAATAAACAGCTTTCCTGCCGGCTATGATGTCGGAGTCCGACGACTCCAGTTTGCCGCCATCACCCAATGCGCGGACGCTTTCCAGCAGGACGCCGACATCAGAGCGGTCCACGCGCTGGCCGCGACTATTCCCAATCAGCGGATTGTCGGGGCTCAAATCAAGTTCCGGGAAATGCTTGACGCCGAATGGCCACAGGCGAACTTTTCGCGTGTGGGGATTGTAGATCAACACCGCGCCGGCATGCGGGCGGATGAATTCCATGCGCACGAAACCGGGTTTTTTGTAGTAGTACCGGATATGCTCCTCGCCGTCCGCATGCATGGAATGTATCGTGACACTGTAGGAAGTGACTGCGCGATATTGCTCGATGGCGCCGGCCAGCGGGTCTGGGGGGGTGCCGGTGAGTGTTGCGGCAAGCATCAGGGCAGATAGCACTGGCTTGCCTCCGGAAATTCGGAGTGGGCCGAAATGCAACGCGTGGCCAAGTTTGGCAATCCGGCATATGGATGGCATGCAGGAAAAAATTTTCCTTGCGGTTCAGCACAGGAGGGCGGGCTGCCAGTTCCTCCTGCAGGGGCCCCGATGTTTATGGACGGTCCCATGACTTATTGCACTACCTCGAGCACGCCTTCCATGCCCTTTTCGCGGTGGCTGGCAAAAAACAGCAGTTTGTTCCTGCAATAAAAAGGGTATTTGCCCGTGGCGGTGGGTGTAAAGCGAATATTTTTGGCGTCGCTGGACAGGCTTTCATCCACCGAAATTCCAGCGGCAGGCGATTGGATGACGAAGGTGTGGGGTATCCACCCCTTTTCAATACTGACCGCCAGTTCCACGGGTATATTCACCTTGACGATCACGTGGCCGGGTTTGAAGAAGTAACTTCCCCCCTCGATCCGCACATGCTGTACGCCATCTGCGGAGATGGTCGCCTGATAAACGACCTCAACGGGCGGAGTGGTATCGGCGCGACACATTGAAAAACCCGCCATCCCGATGCAGAGCAGAATAAGCATCCAGAAGTTTTTCATAAATTAGCCCTCCTTAAATTTCATCAATTCAAACAGTACTGAATTTACATTGTTCGGGAGCGGTGCGAATCAAGTCTAGCATGAAAAATGCGGACCAATTCCGGATGAAGCCAGTCAGCAATTTGGCATGCAGGGGAATATCCCGGGAGCCCTCCGGCGGCTTTTCCCCTTCTGGTATCCGGAAAATTTGCAATCGAAGTCCGCAGCATGCTGGGGGCGAAAAACGCAAATAGCACGGCAAATACTGATTATCGAATTTGATGCGTCCCTCCGGTCTGGCCTGCGCATGCGCATGCGGCCTGAAGCGTATAGTCATCACGCTATGCTAGAATCGAAAAAAAGAGGAACAGGTAAAACTTGCGATGACAGACCACGAAGCCTCTATGCGGCAGGAAGCCATACACCAGCGCAACGACACTGCTCCCGACATACTGGTCGTTGGCGGGGGCCCTGCCGGATCAACCGTTGCGGCTTTGCTGGCTGAGCGGGGTTATGACGTCGTTATTCTGGAAAAATCGCGCCACCCGCGATTTCATATCGGAGAGTCGCTGTTGCCATTAAACCTCCCCTTGTTTGAGCGTCTGGGTGTCGCTGAACAGGTTGCCGCCATCGGGATGCTCAAATACGGCGCGGAGTTCATTTCACCGGATCATGACCAGGCAAGCCATTTCGATTTTGGACAGGCGCTGGACAAATCGTTTCCCCATTCTTACGAGGTGCGCCGCTCTGATCTCGACGAGATATTGTTCAAGAACGCCGTCACCAAAGGAGCGCGCGCCCGCGAGGGCTGCAAAGTCACAATGACCGAATTCCCGCGCGCTCAGCGGGCGATAGTCACTTCGCTGAGCGAGGAAGGGCAGCTTACCGAATGGCATCCGCGTTTTGTGGTCGATGCCTCGGGGCGGGACACGCTGCTGGCGAACCAGTTCGGGACCAAGCAACGCAACAGGAAGCACGCCAGTGCGGCCATCTATGCACACTACGAGGGCGCCGCGAGGCGCACCGGCAGGGATGAGGGGAATATTTCCCTGTTCTGGTTCGAGCACGGCTGGTTCTGGTACATTCCGCTGGTGGACGGCTCGGTCAGCGTGGGCGCGGTATGCTGGCCCTATTATATGAAGGCGCGCAAAGTCCCCGTTGAGCAATTCTTTTCCGACACCATCGCGCTTTGCCCGCCTCTGGCAGAGCGGCTGAAGGAAGCCACGCGGGCGTCCCCGGTTTCTGCAACAGGTAATTTTTCTTACGCTTCAAGCCGCAGCTCGGGGTCGAACTACCTGATGCTGGGTGACGCCTTCGCCTTTATCGATCCGGTGTTTTCCTCCGGTGTTTTGCTGGCCATGAACAGCGCATTTTCAGGCGCGGAGACTATCGACCAATGCCTGCGCAATCCCGCCGCAGCACCGCACGCCTTAAGGAATTTCGACCGGACTTCCCGGCATGGGCTGAAAATCTTTTCCTGGATAATTTACCGCATGACCACGCCGGTAATGCGCGACATGTTCATGCATCCCAGCAATAAATTCCGCCTGCAGGAAACGCTGCTTTCGGTGCTGGCCGGCGATCTCTTCGGTGACACCCCGGTACGATTCAGGCTGGCAATCTTCAAGTTTATTTATTACCTGCAAAGCATCGCCATGTTCCGGGAAAGCTACCGGGCATGGCAGCGCCGCAAACGTGCCATCAGGGAAGTTGCTGGAGATTTGACCGCACCATGACGAAATATGAAGACAATCAAGGCCGGGCTGTAACACTCAGGTATCTCCTGTCCGGGGAGGTCGATGCGTACCTCGCGCAGCGCGCCGACAGGGTTGCATGTGTGATTGGCTTCGGCAGCAATCCCGTTGCGGCGACAAAGTCAGGTTTTCCGGTGCTGTGGGTCGATACCCCGGTACTGGGAAGCGGTGCCGCCTATGAAGTATGGACAACCGGCAAGCCGGTGAGCCGGTATCAGGATGACTTGATTGCTGGTAGCGGCAACGAAGATATTTTCTTCGGGCGCATCTTGCTACAGA
>JAJZEQ010000321.1 GCA_021851345.1 Pseudomonadota bacterium | reverse complement strand
CATCAAGGTGGCAGGCATGGATCTCGCCGGAATAGACCGCCTGACCGGCGAGATCGAGCGCGTGGTCCAGGCTGTTCCCGGTGTTTCCTCCGCCTTTGCAGAACGCCTGACCGGCGGGCGGTATATTGATGTGGACATCGATCGCGAAGCCGCCGCGCGTTACGGGATGAATGTTGCCGATGTGCAAAGTATCGTGTCATCCGCGGTCGGCGGTGAGAACATCGGCGAGACCGTCGAGGGTTTGCAGCGCTTTCCGATCAACGTGCGCTATCCGAGGGAAATCCGCGACTCTCTGGAAAATCTGCGCAATCTGCCGGTGCTCACCGAGCGTGGCGCGCAGATCAGTCTGGGGGATGTGGCTGCAATCCATATTGCCGACGGTCCGCCGATGTTGAAAACCGAGAATGCGCGCCTCACCGGCTGGGTATATGTGGATATACGCGGCCGCGACCTGAGTTCTGTGGTGCACGACATGCAGGCGGCGGTGGCTAAACAGGTGAAATTGCCGCCCGGCTACTCAGTCGCCTGGTCGGGACAGTTTGAATATATGGAGCGCGCCAAGGCCAAGCTCAAGATCGTTGTCCCGGCAACACTGATGATCATCTTTGTGCTGCTGTATCTCACCTTCGGCAGTTTCGGCGAAGCACTGCTTATCCTGGCTACACTGCCGTTCGCGCTGGCAGGCGGCGTCTGGTTCATGTGGATGCTGGGCTATAACCTGTCGGTGGCGAGCGGAGTGGGGTTCATCGCGCTGGCGGGTGTGGCGGCGGAGTTCGGCGTGATCATGCTGCTCTATCTGAAGAATTCGTGGAACGAGCGGGTCCGCGCATGCAAAACCGGGTTGCCGGACCTGCTGGATGCGATACGCGAGGGTGCGGTGATGCGCGTGCGTCCCAAGGCAATGACCGTAGCCGTGATCATTGCCGGGCTGATGCCTATCATGTTGGGCAGCGGAACGGGATCGGAGATCATGCAACGCATCGCAGCCCCGATGGTGGGCGGCATGATCACGGCACCGTTGTTGTCGATGCTGGTCATTCCTGCCGCCTATTTGCTGATGCGCCGCCCGCGCTAGGCAATGGGCAACGGGGAAAGCGTGCAGCGAACAGCCGCCAAAACGGTGGTGATAAAGCACCCCGCAGCAAGTTACCGGGAATTAACTGCGCTCTTCCAATCTGCTGCCTTTCGCCCCAAGGGACGGGAAAATGAGCCCCCATAGATTAAAAAACTAGTGGCCTTCGGATGCTTGTTGGTGCTGGTGGCGCACACAGTGCGTCAAAACGAGGATGGGAGTGAAAACCTAAACCAGTGGGGGCTTGCCGAATAGTTTGAAAAACAGCCCGCCTTTGTGTGGGCTGCTTGCTGGTTGTGATGTCAAAACGACCCCAGTTTCAGCTTAGTGCATTCTCGCTCGGAGTCAGCAGAAAGGCTGCGCGTGCCAACAGCCAGTTGGCGAACCGGTTGCGGTGGCGGTAATACACCCAGGTGTTGACCAGATCGCAACCCAGGTTCTTCTTGAACGAATAGTTCGTCTCGCCCAACTCGATCTCGCTGCAACCGTTGGCGATGGCAATGTCCACGGCCCGCAAGGCCATGGCGAAATATACCCCGTGTTTGCCGTCCACCGTATAGTCCAGCCCCATGTAGAAGGCGATCATGCTAGACCCTTTGCGGATCATCTGGACGAAACCGACCATCTGCTCGCCCATAAACACCAGCAGGTAATGGCTCAGATGCGCGGTAGCGGAAAAATAGGCCTGCGACAAACATTCAAAACGCATCTTGGCCTGGTTGTACGAGTTCAGATACAGACGGTACACCTGCTCCAGATGCTGCTCCAGCAATCCTTCGGTCACCTCGTACCTCAGCATGGAGGCGGCCTTGCGCTTGCGCTGGAAATTTCGCCGATGGCTCTTCAGCGTCTCCCAGAAATTCTCATGGAGTTGCAGGACTGCGACCGGCAGACCTGCGACACGCACGAAATCCGGTACCGGCAAGTCCGGGCCAAAACCCTTCATGCACACCACCGGCGCGCGTGTCTTCAGCATGGCGAATACCTGCTCGAACAGTTCTGCACTGACCTTGCCATCAACGCATCCGAACGGCGCGCTCGGATGGCCGACGCAGGCGATGCGCAGGCCAAGTTCTCCCAACGCATGGCTCAACCTGCCATCGTCCAACATGGTGCAGAATTTGAAATTGGTGATGAAGTAGGGCACCACCGCTTCGCGAACACCATCTCGTCTGGCGATCAGATAGCCGAAGTCGAAACCGGGTATCTCGTCAGAGCCGACCGCACGATAGAAATCCCCACCCAAGGGATATTTGGTCAGGAAATCTTCCTGAGCCTCGGTGGTGTCAATTAGTTCCAGAGCAGACGAAAGGGGAAGTAGTGGTTTCAAGATGCGCGTGCAGGCAATAAAAAAGTTCAGCCGCTAGGATATCAAAGTTGCTTGGCGCAGTATGTTAAGAACATTTCATGATGCTTGATTTTCACGGCCTTCAACGGCAAGCGGTTGGCAATGCGCATCACTCATATAATTAGTATTGACTTGTGTTTGAAATGCAACGGTGCTTTCGTGCTTCGAACAGTCACCAAGTTACCCTGGCGACTGCCACAGGAACAATTACTTCCTCACGCCGTTCACAGCCACCTTGAGTGCAGCGCCTGCCTTGAATGCCGGAGCCTTGGATGCCTTGATCTTGATCGCCTCCCCTGTGCTTGGATTGCGGCCAGCGCGTGCAGCGCGTTTCCTGACTTCGAACGTACCAAAGCCCACTAACGCAACGTTATCAACCTTCTTCAGTGTGTCCGTGATGATGTCAAACCGATGGATACCGTAATCGAGAATGATGGGATCGTTGCGGTCTATCCGCAATCGGCAACTCGAACTTTGTGTTCGGTGAATTTATCGCCAGGAATAGTCATTCATGTTTCCCATATACTTTTGATGTATTGGTTTGCGCTTTTTCAGTAGCCGACACTCTCCTGTCGGAAAACAGGTGTTTGGCGACAGTCCTCGCCGGTGCTGCGATTGGTGCGTTTAGTGGTAATAGTGTTGGCGCCGATGCGATTTTGAACCAGCGCACCGATTTTGGCTGCCCCATCTCAGCCATTTGCAATTTCCAAGAAAACAATCTTTTACCATGCATGCGGGTGGGTCAATGAATTCTGGTGCCCTAGGTCAAAATCGCGTCGGCGCCAACACGATGATGTCAAAGGTCAAAAAATACAGTCCTGGCGGCGTGCAACTCAGACGCTGGCTTGCGCCAGGGGTGATGCCATACTATGCAGCAACCTGGCAAGCCGGTGTACCATCCAGGCAATGCGCTCCGCATCATCGACAAGCGTTTGTGCCATGATGCGCAATTCCACCATCTGCTCGGTGGTGGCAGCGTCGCGGCATAGCATTCGCGCCTTGGCGAGTGCTGGCGCATGTGTGCGCGAAACGTTTTGCAAGGCATCAATGTCCGCCCCTGCCCGCCCATGAAGTGCTCGTCCGGCCTGGCCGAGAAGCAGATCGATCACTGCGGCCAAGTGCATGGCAGAACGGCGCATTGACGACGACTCAGGCAACGCTGCCGCCGTCGCACAGAACTCCAGTACGCTTTGCTCGATGTAGCGGATCAGCGTGAAAGCCTCGCGCAGGAGATGCTGCCTCTTGAGCATTGCTGCATCGTTTGCCTGACCAGACAATCGAGTGAGAAAGCGCCCGAGTTCGTCTGACAGGGTGGCGAACGCCGCTCCCGCGTCGGCTGCGGTTTGTCGGTCATGCAGATATGTTCGTGCGTGGTTGGTCAGCCGCGCCAACTCCAGCATGGCGAGGTCGAACGCTGTGGACGGATCGGCCAGTGTGGAATCATTGATGTATTTTGGTTGTGATGCGTATTCGGTGGCAGTATCGGGCCATAGGCGCTGCAGAAATGCCCAGCATTGCGGCAATAGCGGCGTAATCAACAGTGCCGGCAATGCGTTCGAGATCAGGAACACCGTCGCCAGTTGCGTCTTGATGCTGTGTGTCATCGCGATGGTAGCAGTTCCCACCAGGGGCCATCCAGTACTGGATTCGACATAGAATAACGACACCATCAATAGGCCACTGACGATACAGAATAAGTCTTCCAGCCGTACCAGTCGCGCAGATGTGCCCTGCATGCCCGCCGCCAGAACCGCTCGTAGCGGGATCGCGCCCAGATTGGTGCCATAAATCATCATCATGGCCTGGTGAACATCAAGCGCGCCATTGCCGGCGAGCGTAATGATCAGAAGCGCCGCGCCGGTGTTGGACTGCAGCAGCATAGCAACCACGATGCCGGCGGCAAATGCAAGCAAAGGTAAATTGGTGGTCACAGCGGAGAGCGTCTGGAACCACGGTAGTGCCTGTAGCAGTGCAGCGTTTGCACCCATCGTCTCCAGCCCGTAAAGCATGAGCGCAACACCGAACAGTGCCGCAGCTGCGGCGCGCCAGACAGGAGCGCGCAACAACCCGGAGAGCACGCCCGCGATACCCACAGTGACGGCTACCCAAGGATGAATGTTGAGGGTGACGGCAAAGGCCATTACTGTCAGGCCAACATTGGCCCAGACGATGACCGGCAGTGCGGTGGTCGGGGCGAGTACGGCACTGGCGACCAGATTGACCGTCGAGAAGGTCACCGCAGTGGCACTTTGCATCAACGCGCCGAAGCCCATACCCCACAAGGCACTGCGCCAGGGTGATACGTGGGTGCTGCTCACCTGCAAGCGCAGACGATCGGCTGCAAGCTTGTTCAGGTTCTCGCCGGACCATTGCAAGCCGACGAAAAACAGGCCCAGACCGAGCAACAGCGATTCGAACGCACTCATACCCATGCCCATCAGGAGTCCGGGCAGTAATTAAACGCCAGGTCATCAAGTGAAAATAGCTTTAACATATGGCAATAGCATTTTTTGGGTATGTCGGCGCAGTATTCCATAAAGACGGGTTAAGTTATTTTTGCGCGGCCACTTCGCGTGCTATTTCTTCTGTTTCGTCAGCTGACCCTATGATAGAGGGATAGCGGGCTGACATGCAACCGTGCTCGATTCGTTTTAGCCAGTTGTACAGTGCCGATTTATCTGCAGCTCATCTCCTTCTGGTGGCGTACCGCATCGATCACAGTGGTTTTCCCATCGTAGCGGTACAGTCCAACATAGCCGTTCATGGGGGGCGTCTCATAAAACGGAAAATCGTACGCCATGGATTGGCCGGCGGCCGTAGTGGCTTGAGCTTGCCTGCACCGACCTTGGCGCTGCTGCGCCAGAGGTAGAAGAACACCGCTCTGGCCAGTGCATTGCGCGCCTGCCCCTGTTCAGTCCAGTCTGGAATTAGCGCTTGCAAGCTATGGAGCCGGTTCTGCAAATTGTCGGCTGTCAAATGTCTCCGTGAATATTTTCCACTGCTGCCGAGTCGTCAGCGTCATTTCTGTTGCAACATCCAGCATCTCTTTCACCCAGTCGTTGCGTTGTGCAAATGCAATCAATTCATCTGCGCCGGCTGCTCCAGATCGACCTGAAGCGCGCAGTTGATCCCAAGCCAGGATGCGCCCCATAGTGGTCACAACATCTTTGAGTCGATCCAGCTTCTTGCCCCATTCGCCGATGGCTACCCGCGAAAGTGGAAGCCGCCTTCGTTTCTGCCAGCCCACGCGATGGCGCCATCTACGCTTTAGTTGGTGGCTTCGACTTTAACCGCAACCAGTTCAACCATATTACGCAGGCATGGCGGCAGCCCGGTTCGAGCTTCAAGCCGTTCATCTATTCCGCAGCACTCGAGAAAGGTTTTACTCCCGCCACCCTGATCAATGATGCGCCGCTGAAGTTTAACGCGGCTGAGACCGGCGGAGAGCCTTGGGAGCCGAAAAACTACGAAGGCAAATTTGAAGGGCCAATGCGCATGAGGCAGGGACTCGTCAAATCCATAAATCTGGTCACCGTCCGCATCATGCAAGCCATTACGCCACTATATGCGCAGGACTACATCACCAGATTTGGATTCGACGCCGCCAGACAACCACCCTACCTCACCATGGCGCTGGGTGCAGGCTCGGTCACCCCGATGCAAATGCTGGCGGGCTATTCTGTTTTCGCCAACGGCGGCTTCCGTGTCGCGCCCTATTTCATCCGACGCATTGAAAACGCCAAGGGCGTCATATTGAATGAAGCCAATCCGGTAGTAGCCGGCAAGAATGCCGATCAAGTGATCGATGTGCGCAATGCCTTTACCCTGGTCAACATGATGCAGGATGTGGTACGGCAAGGTACTGCCAGCCGCGCCATGCAGCTTGGCCGATCGGATCTGGCGGGCAAGACCGGCACCACCAGCGACTTCGAGGACGGATGGTTCTGCGGCTTCCAGCCCACCGTGGTGGGTATCACCTGGATCGGCTTCGACACCCCGCGCAGCCTGGGCGACAAAGAAACCGGCGCTAGAGCTGCATTGCCAATGTGGATGGACTACATGGGAACTGTTTTAAAAGGCGTACCGACGGCGGCCTACACCAGGCCCGATAACATGGTGGCAGTGCGTATCAACAATAATGGCTTGAGGGATCCGAATGGTGAATTGATCGAATATTTTTACCGGGAAAACCCGCCTCTTGAGCAACCCGCCGCACTACCCGGAAAATCGCAAAAAGAAACAGTCAAAGATCAATTATTATAATCTGGCAGCCTTGCTGTAATGCAGTGCCAACACCGTATCATTAGATAGACCTTCTGAGCGGCTGCTATTCGGAAAGTACACGAGCGTCCGGAATTGGCGCAGTGCCCCTGTCGATCATTGTAGTAGCCTTCTCAGAAGCGGTCCTGAACCATCGATTTTTACTTCGCCCGTGGCGGTCTCGTGAAACCGCGAGACTCCCCACGTTGCATGGAATCTCCTGCAATGACTACTTTGGACGGCCATTCGCTTTATTTCATGGAATGTTGTTCATGCATGCGGTTCATGTTGTGGCGCATTTCCTGCATTTTGGCACGCTGCTCAGGTGTCAGGATATCTTCGAAGCGGTTCTGCGTTTCCAGGTAAGTTTCAATCATCTGGCGCTTCAAATCGAAAATCTTCTGATATTCTTTTCCGATGGCTGCCGGGTCACGTTTATCGGCTTCGTAAAGATCGCGCAGCTTTGCTGTTTCATCGTTAATCAGGCCCTGCGTAGCCCAATTATTGTGCTCAAGATCATCGGAAAGCTTGTTGATTTTCGATTGCTGTTCTTGACTAAGGTCAAGTGCCCTGAACATATGCATGTTGGATTCCATCATCATGTCAGCGTCCCACTCCCCCATCATCCCATATCCGTGATGGCCGCCCATGCCATGCTCACCATCGCATCCATCTTTCATGTCGCCCATTTTGGGGCCCTGCATATGTCCTGATGACGTGGCAGGGACGGATTTCCTGGTGGGCGCCTGGGCCGAAGTATCATCAGCAAAAGCCGGCACTGCGATGGCTGCGGAGAGTAATGCAACAGCAATGATTGTTTTCATGGTTAGGTTCCTCGAGTTAAGTTAAGTCCATTTGGACTGCCAGGCAAGCACAGTTTATAGCAAGCCAGCGTCAAGCTGCAATGCAACATCTTGTGGCATCAATCTGCCTACTGGTTTGGCACAAGCGTGGTCTAAATTCATCTGTACCGCGCTGTAGCACTCGCACCTTGCAACTAACTGCGGTACATGTATTCTCGCGTGAGGGGCAATGGGATGCTTGCAGTATTCTTAGCCTTGCACGCGAGAACTTGATAGACGTTTATCCACCCATGGGAAAACGCGTGGGAGCTTCCGGCCAGATAGGCTTCCCAGATACGAACCCGCCGCTCATCAGTGATGGCGATTGCTCGGTCGCGGTTCAATTCGAGGCGGTCGGCCCATTCGTGGCAGGTGCGCGCGTAATGACGGCGCAGCGATTCGACATCGCTCACCTCCAGTCCGGCTGCAGACATTTCCTTTAACGCCAGGCTGAGGTGCGGCAACTCGCCTTCCGGAAACACATATTTGGCGATAAATTCCCCGGCGCCGGCGCCTATCTCGCCGCTTTCCACATCGCTGGTGGTGATGCCATGGTTCAACACCAGACCGTCGTCCGCCAGCAGCGAGCCTATCTTGCCAAAATACCTGGGGAGGTTCTTCAGTCCCACGTGCTCGAACATGCCCACACTGGCGATCTTGTCGTACACACCGGCGCCGGGCAGGTCGCGGTAATCGCACAACTCGACAGAGCAACACTCCTGCAGCCCTTCGGCCTGGATAAGTTTTTGGGCATGCTCGAACTGGTTCTTCGATAGCGTGATGCCCTTGGCAACGGCGCCGTATTTTTTTGCCGCGCGCAGGATCAGTGCCCCCCATCCGCAACCGATATCGAGAAAGCGTTCGCCGGGCTTGAGCATCAGCTTGTTCAGGATGTGGTCCAGCTTCTGTTCCTGCGCGGCCTCCAAGGTATCGTCCTCGTGCCGGTAATAGGCGCATGAATAAACCATGTTCCGGTCCAGGAACATGGAATAGAACTCGTTCGAGACATCGTAGTGGTATTTGACCTTCCCTCGGTTTTTCGTCTTCCAAGAGGTGGGTTTCATGCTACCAGTTTTTCCTGCTGTTGAGCTATGAGCCAGTCACTCAAGAACTGCATCGGTGATTTGTAGCCCAGCGTCGAGTGCAGC
>JAJZEQ010000252.1 GCA_021851345.1 Pseudomonadota bacterium | reverse complement strand
TGCAAATCCTGCTGGACAAGGGAAACGAGCTGGACTGGTTCAGCTCCGGCACCATCATCACGCTGGCGGTGATGGCGGTACTCGCGCTGCTGGTGTTCGTCATATGGGAGCTGGATGCACAACACCCTCTGGTCGACTTGCGCCTGTTCGCGCGGCGCAATTTTCTGGTGGGCGCGCTATGCCTGTTCCTGGGCATGATGGCTTTTTTTGGCGTGGTCGTGATTATTCCGTTGTGGTTGCAGACCTATCAGGGCTATACCTCGCTGTGGGCGGGCAAGTCCGTGGCGTTCGGCGGCGTGCTGGCAGTCATCCTCGGTCCTGTCGTCGGCGCCAACATAGCCCGCGTTGACGCGCGTGCCGTCACCACGTTCGGTTTCATCGTGTTTGCGCTGGTGGGTTACTGGAGCGCGCGCTTCACGCCTGACATCGACTATTGGACGATCGCAATAAGCCGCTTGTACATGGGGATCGGCATCAGCTGCTTCTTCCTGCCGCTGATCACGATCGGCCTGTCGGGCTTGCCCGCCGAGCGTATTGCGGCCGCCTCGGGCGTTTCCAACTTCATGCGCAATCTGGGCGCCAGTTTCGGCACGGCCATTACCACCTGGCTGTGGACCAGCAAGGCTTCCGAATACCACGCCAGGCTGATGGAAAACATCCAGCCCTACAATCCCGTGGCAAACGATTACCTGAAACAATTGCACCGTCTCGGCATGCCGGGCGATACCGCTTACGCCTATATGGAAAACCTGGTCACCGTCCAGTCCTATACCATGGCCACCGACCAGATACTGAAGATTTCCGCCACGCTGATGCTGTCACTGGTCCTGTTGATCTGGTGGGCAAAGCCCCCGTTCGTCGCCAGACGCGGGGAACATTGAAGCACCGCGCTCATTTCATTTTCCCGCTGATTACACAGCCCACCAGAGGCGGCTCGAATTCCATCATCGTGTGCCACGACTGGGTCATGATGTTCACCTTGCCCTTGTGTGCGGTCGTGACCAGCACCACCGGACCGGGTTCCAGCAGGCTGGTATACCCGGGACAAGGGGAAGGTTCTTTTCGCCATTGCTGAAAATCCTTTCTTCGAAGAAATTCGAAGACGAGGCTAAACGCCCACCTCGAAGGAAGCAACCCTTTCCTGTTCCAATTTGCTATCGCGCATCCATTCCTGTACCAGCGGGTCACGCACCGCCGTCTGCGTGTAATCATCCACCGCACCGGGTTCGCTCACGCCGTAGGTGATGAAACGGAAAGCCACCGGCGCGAACATCGCATCGGCAATACTGTATGGCCCGAACAACCACGGCCCCGCACCGGCATATTGCGTGCGCAGTTCATGCCAGATGGTTTTGATGCGCGCGATGTCGGCCTCAAGCTCGACAGACATCGCCACCTTGCGGCCACGCGCGCGGATGTTCATCGGCATCGCCATGCGCAACGGCACAAAACCCGAATGCATCTCCGCGCTGACCGAACGGGCACGGGCGCGCGCTTCACGCTGCGCAGGCCACAGCGACGGATAAATCTCATACAGATATTCGCCTATCGCCAACGTATCCCACACCAGTAGATCGCCTTCGCGGTACACCGGCACCTTGCCGGCAGGCGAACAGGACAACAGCTTCCCCTTATAGCCTGCCACAAACAGCGGAATGCGCAGCTCGTCGAAATCCACTCCGGCATGCTTCAGCATCAGCCAGGCGCGTAACGACCATGACGAGTAATTTTTGTTGCCGATAATCAAAAGCGGCTTGTTCATATTAACTCCGAAATTTATCCAGATTTTCATCACGCCGTTCGTGGTGAGGTATCGAACCACAAGCAGTTCAAAAACCAGCCCTTCGACTGGTTCAAATTTGGAGTGCGGCAATGTGTCGCCGCTTTCTAAAAGCGCAGACATGTCTGCGCACTCCAAACAAAAACCGCGCTCCCGCGCGGGCGGGAATAACGGGTTAATGGATTATTTGAGTTCCAGACTTCACTCCCAACCTATCCCGCGATCATTCGCGTAAAATCCACGCCGCACTATAACGCTGCCCTCGGCAAATAACCACATCACTTTTAGCCTGGATAACACCCCCACCGTGTCCGCCGAAGTCGAACGATTTTTCTCAGAACAAAGTCCGCTTGCCACAGAGGTGGCATCGTTCCGTCCGCGCGCACAGCAGCGCGAGATGGCGCTCGCGGTTGCCGAGGCGATACGCGAAAACGCGATACTGGTCGTCGAGGCGGGCACCGGCACCGGCAAGACCTTCGCCTATCTGGTGCCGGCGCTGCTGGCCGGCGGCAAGGTGATCATCTCCACCGGAACCAAGAATCTGCAGGACCAGCTGTTCCAGAAGGACCTGCCCATGGTGCGCGATGCGCTGAAGGCGCCGGTGTCGGTGGCGTTGCTCAAGGGGCGCTCGAATTATGTGTGCCACTATCATCTGGCGCGCACCGAATCGGACGGCATGTTCAAGACACGCGAGGACATCAGGCATCTGGGCAAGATCAAGAGCTACGCCAAGGTCAGCGACTCGGGCGACAAGAGCGGGCTGGCCGATGTGCCGGAGAATGCGGCTATCTGGATGCAGGTGACGTCGACGCGCGACAACTGCCTCGGGCAGGAATGTCCCAACCACAAGGAATGCTTCGTGCTCAAGGCTCGCACCGAGGCGATGAAGGCGGACATCGTGGTTGTTAACCATCACCTGTTCTTCGCCGATGTGATGCTGCGCGACGAGGGTGTGGCGGAACTGCTTCCGGCCTGCAACACGGTGATTTTCGACGAAGCGCACCAGTTGCCGGAGACCGCCAGCCTGTTCTTCGGCGAAACATTGTCCACCACGCTGCTGCTTGATCTGGCGCACGACACGCGCGTCGAAGCGGCGGTTTCCGCCAAGGATTTTGCGCAGTTGTCCAAGGCTTGCGACGAACTGGACAAGGCCGCGCGCGACTTGCGACTGGTGTTCAAGAAGGAAGGACGCATGCCTGCCACGGCAACGGAGAATTTCAAGGAGTTCGCGCCCGCGCTGAAAATATTGGGCGGGAAGCTGGCGCAACTGTGCGGCTTGCTGGAGAAGCAGGCGGAGCGCAGCGAAGGCCTGGAGAACTGCTGGCAGAGGGCGCAGGCGCTTACGCAACAATTGGCCAAGTGGCAAACAGGCGACGAACCGGACCAGGTCAGATGGCTGGAAGTTTTCCACCACTCCCTGCAACTCAACACCACACCGCTGTCCATTGCGGAAATTTTCGAGAAGCAGATCGGCGGCAGTGCGCGCGCGTGGATATTCACTTCCGCAACGCTCGCGGTAAAGCAGGATTTTTCGCACTACCAGGGTGAAATGGGTTTGCTCAAGGCCAGGACCGCATGCTGGGACAGCCCGTTCAACTACGCCGAACAGGCGTTGCTGTATGTGCCGGCCAACCTGCCCGAGCCGAACAGCGAAGGCTACACCGAGGCCGTGGTACAGGCCGCTCTACCCCTGATCGAAGCCAGCAAGGGTCGCGCCTTTTTACTGTTCACCAGCCTGCGCGCGATGCAGCGCGCGCATGAGATATTGCAGGCAGAATTCGACCGGCGCGACTGGGATTACCCGCTGCTGCTGCAGGGCGAAGGCTCGCGCAACGAGTTGCTCACGCGTTTCCGCACGCTAGGCAATGCGGTATTGCTCGGCAGCCAATCGTTCTGGGAAGGCGTGGATGTGCGCGGCGAAGCCTTGTCGTTGGTGATCATCGACAAACTGCCATTCGCCCCGCCGGATGACCCTGTGCTCGCGGCGCGCATCGCGCAACTCAACAAGCAGGGACGCAACGCCTTCATGGAATACCAGTTGCCGCGCGCCATCATCACGCTGAAACAGGGTGCAGGCAGATTGATAAGGGATGAAACCGACAGGGGCGTGCTGATGATCTGTGACCCGCGCTTGATCAGCAAACCCTATGGAAAGCGCATCTGGCAAAGCCTGCCTCCGATGAAACGAACCAGGGTCGAAGCAGAAGCAGTGGAATTCTTCAAAAGCACTTAACCCTGCCGCCCCATCTTCCTACTTTGGCTTCCCTCCACCGCTCACCAGGCGAACGTCAAGGACCTCATCCTTGCTTTTGTACTTGGCACCTTCCGCACCGAAGCTGATGATATAGGCCAATGCATCCATGCCGGGTCCGCGCCGGGTGGTGGCGGTCCAGTAGTAGACCGCAGGCGTGGCCGGGAACAGCGTAAGATTGATCCGAGGATTGGAACACTGGCGCTCGGCTATCGTTGCCAATTCCGGGATATGTGGCACGCGCCAATCAACGTGGCCGGCAAAGCCGCCATCATGATCGAGCTTGACTGCTGCATCCAGTGCACCCTGCCAGGTAAAAGCAGCCGGGGTGCCGGTACAAGTTGCGCCAGTCCAGACCTGCCCCAGCGAGCAACGCATCCAGGTCAGTTTTGACTGGGTATCGGTCAGCGTGCCGTCGCCATTGTCCTTGAACCGTTCAGCCGGGGCCGACATCGGATAGGAACTGGTATCGCAAGTCTGTTCTGCCCAAGCCGAGCTGCTCAACAGCAACAAAAACAATATCAATCTTGCCTTCATTTTTCCACTCCCTTTATTTTTACATTTAAAAAAATGCAAGCGGGTAGCGATTCCGCTTGCCGAATACACTCGTCAACTTTCATTTCCCCCTTGGTGCCTCACCTTAAGAAGCGATACCGTGGTCAAATCCTCTTTACTGCACGGCAATTATTTCCGCGGTCAAAACAGAATGAGTGACGCATACAAACTGACCGCGCCCAAGCAATTGGATTGCTCAGCAACAACAGAAAAATAAAAAAGACTGGCCTTCATCTTGCCACCACCCTTTCTTGGTTTTTAAGTTTTCAGTTGTAAAAAGATTTGCCCGAGTTATCAAGCTTTCCAAAATTCACGGCAGTATTATCTTCACCCCCTCATTCAATCCAGCCCCCGCAAGAAGGGAGTGAAGCTGTCGCGAACAATGGGGACACCTAGAAACTGTAGGCCATACCGAGAGCCATCAAGGTGGAACTGCCGCCCGCTGTCAGGTTACCCGCACCAACCAGACTGTCAACTACGCTGTAATTGTTGCCCGCTGAACCGTTGGTCACGCGTTCAGCCGCAGTGTAAAGCGTCGCGTGCTTGGACAACGGATACCCGTAAGACAAGGCGTAGGCCGAACCATCAACCCCATTGGCAGTAGCGATAGACGTCCTGGCATAGCCTACTGCAACCGTTCCAGATCCGGCCGGAATTGTAGCGCTCAGATTCAATGCCGAGTTGTTGGCAGTGGGACTAGTAATACCCGGAGCGGCCACCGCGTTCGGGCGATGACCTTGCTGCCAGGTGCCATACAGCTTGGCCACGGTAAAGTCGTAAGAAGCGCCCAAGGCATATTCCGTTTGATTATTCACTGCATTATTACCCAAGCCGGTTCCGTTCTGACTACTGGTCGCAGCATACACAGCTTCCAAGGATAGGGGGCCGTTGTCGTAGCTGCCGGACAGCAAGGTTCCTGTGGTATTGCCAACGGGTGCGGCAGCAGAGGCACCGAAATTATTTAACTCACTGGCTGTCTGGTAGTTTACGTCAACTGTAAAGCCGCTCATGTTGGGAGAGGTGTAGGCCAAGGCATGGTCACCATGATTAGCCCCGCCATTCCAACCAATAAGAAACCCTCCACCGCCAACCATCGCTCCCATCGGATCTGCGCCACCTTGTGCAAACGGATCAAACTTCATGGAGAAGGCATAGGCAGTTGATGGCAACCAACCAGTCTGTACGGTGCCCATGGTGTCACTGGTCAAACCTACCATTTTTTCACGCCAACCAGTTCCATTGCCGCCGACATTCGCGGCATTTGTTAAATCAATGCCGTATTCCAGATCGCCGATAGCCTTCAATCCATTGCCCAAGTCATGCGAAGCTTTCACCCCGAAATAAGAGGTGTTCGGCCCGCCGCTTTCAACAAGCGTCTGGCTCTGCAGCCCTGAACCGGTAACATTTTGCAGTGCATTATCAAGCACACCGTAAAACGTCACTTTTGTGTCGTCGCCCATCGTACCCATCGAATCGGCAAAGGCAGGCGCAGAAACCATGCCTGCAATGGCCAATGAAACAATTTTCTTTTTCATTTAAATTCCCCTCAAACAATATTTTTGCTGCCAGGAAACAATCTTTTATTTACAAACAAAATTTATCCAAAGCAAGCGGGCTACCCCCGCTTGCTTTAAATTTTTCAGCTTGTAAATTGAAGTGCAAGGTTTTGCAATAAGGTCCGTCCGCAATTACTTGTCATAGCCGATACCGGAGCCTTTTTTCGGGAAGCCCGGCCCTGATTTCACCACGACAGGCGCAGTCTGCTTGGTCGCCAAACCAGGCTGTATCTTTTCACCACGGTACATATAGAAAGCATAGGCCTCCATCGCAACCATGTCCTCGCTGTTGGCATCCAGTGGCTGCCCGCCTTGCGGCACCATGATGCACCAATTGACCATGTCCCGGATAGGAATCACCCGCCCCAGATCCGCCTGGAATTTCGGGAAAGTTTGAGGATTAGAAGCTGCCGCATCGGGATGGCAATTACCGCAAGCCAATCCGTTGGTACTCATGGACGCTTTGCTGCCGTGCCAAAGATCGCGCCCATGGTCCACCACGGCAAGCAAAGCCTTCTCCTGATCCGCAAGTTCGGCCTTGGTATAGGGTTCCCTGGCCAGGGCTGGATTAATTGCGAGCAGCCCAAACAAAGTGACGGGTGTGACCAAGCCCATAACAACATTTTTGATATTCGGTTTCATCTCTCTTCCCCCTTAAATTTTAAAGCCGTTTTTCATGGCCGGAGTCAACATATCCCCGAACGGGTCATACTGCATCACACCGCTAAAGTTGCTCTCCAGATCGATATGCTGAGCACCATCACCATCCGTAAAGATAGCCGGATCGGAACGGTACATTTGCATGTCTGGATAGGGTAATTTAACGTCAGGGTAAGGCCACGGCCAGGAGGTGGACAGAGTGCCGACAGAGGACAGATTACCTATCTTGTTGTAGACAGTCTGGTGCACATGCCCGTGGAACGCCATCACCCGTTCGAATTTCGACAGGATTTGGCGAATCTCTGGAGCATCCTCGGTCTGAAAATTCCAGCGGGGGTAGTAGTCCCACAGCGGTGAATGGGTAAAAACGACGACCGGTGTATCCGGCGCGAGCTTCTTCACATCTTTTTTCAGCCAGTCAAGCTGCTCTTCCCGCACACCCCATGGTCCGGCGATCGGGCTTTCGAGCATTTCCATCACGCCCATTCTTTCTTCCGCTGACATACCCGCGGCCGTCCAGAAATCCCGCACCAGGATAGAATTCATTCCGATGAAATGCACGCCCTTGTGGTCAAATGACCAGGTCGGGCTGCCGAAATGGCCGCGCCATGCAGCCCCCATGTCCAGATACCAGTCATGCTCACCTGGAATGAAATGGACGGGCATCGTCAGTTTGGAGAGTATCTTCATTCCCTTCCGCAACTGGTCGTCCTTTCCATTCTGGGCAATATCGCCGCAATAAACGACGAAATCAGGAAGCGGTTTCATGCTCATGACCTTATCAACCGCATCGGCCATTTGGGCATCAAATTTATGGACAGGCATACTGAATAGATGCGCGTCTGTCAGTATCGCAAACCGGAATGGGGTAACATTGCCCTTGCCGACTGCCGCTTCGGCTACTTGCACTATCCCGAAGTTGACACCGACCGCACTCGCCATCAATGTGGCCAACCCCGCCTTGCCGCTGATTGTCAAAAAATCTCTTCTGCTCACCTTGTCAAAGTCAGTCATTATTTTTCTCCTCTTTGCATGAAATAAACCCGATGATCTGTCGGGCGCTGAGAACACTTCGCCAACAATATTCTTACTCCTGAGTTCTGCAATATTTCTTATTTGTTAAAGGCTGAAATTTGAAATTCTCTCAGTCCATCAACGGGAGCGATTAGAAAACTAATGTATAAACTAATCTAACGAATTGTTTGAATCGAAACTATTGACGAAATCAATCGTGTGTCGACAGCCCAGTAAATTAGAGCGATTGAAGTTCCAAAGTCGCAGTAGCGGCACTACAATGACTGTATGAATCGGGGTTATTGAAAAAATCTATCATGCGTATTTGCTCCCGCATTGATAATACGAATTCATTTCATGAAATTGATTTGCATTGCCAATCACCACAACAATTTCATTGAAAATTTAATGATGATCGAATTTTTCAACTATTGTATTTAAGGCAAACCATGACTCTGCAAGAATTGCGTTATGTAGTGGCACTGGCAGATGCTGGTCACTTCGGTCATGCGGCCGAGGTGTGTTTCGTAAGTCAATCCACACTTTCTACCCAGATCAAAAAACTGGAAGATTACCTCGGCATCGCCTTGTTTGATCGCAGCCTGAAATCCATAACGCTCACCCCAGCCGGCCAGGAAATCGTGGATTCCGCCCGGCGCATTATCGAAGAAGCCAACCGTATCTGCGAACTATCCAAACAAATCAAAGACCCGATGGTTCGCGGCATACATCTCGGCGTCATTCCCACGCTAGGGCCGTATTACCTGCCCCATGTGCTGCCTTTGGTGCATGAGCATTTCCCCAAATTACGCCTGTTGCTGCGCGAAGAAATGACACCTCATGTGCTTGCCCACCTGGCT
>JAJZEQ010000275.1 GCA_021851345.1 Pseudomonadota bacterium | reverse complement strand
ATCTAGATTAATTTAAAAATTTTCTTGGAAGTCCATTGGCCGCTTGTTGCCGGTCACGACGGCCCGCTTTCTTGCTGGATGTTTCACCCCGCCACCGTCAGCAAATGGCACCGAGCAGAATACCATGACATTATATATGCTGCCCAATAGCGGCCAGTCAACATAGTCTTCAAAACGCGCACTATTAGCACACCTGTTTGATGTACCAAATTTCCCAACATTTTGACTGAACGGCTAGACCAAAATTCCTTACGGTAGTGCATCGGCTTACAGTCCAATCTACCTGAATGCGTCCTGTTGCCTGACCATGTCAGACAAACGCTGACAGCAACTTCTCCCTACCTCCTACATCATTTTAGGACAAACCTCGCTACCGCCTGCAGGAGCGCGGAAACATAATCTGCCTGTCGATTTTGCAAGCCGATAAGCATGACAAGGCGGAATGATGAATGTATTTATTGTGGAGGATTCGGAGGCGATGCGCGGAAGTTTGCGATCCATGCTGTCTGAATTTCACACTGTCAGGATAGTCGGTTATGCGGCGGACGAAATGGGTGCTGTCGAACAAATCAACGCGTTGCTGCCCGATGTCGTGATCCTTGATCTCAACCTGCAATCCGGATCTGGTGTTGCCGTATTGAAGAGTATCAAAAAACGCCATGGCGAGATAAAAGTCATGGTGTTGACCAACTGCAACGGCGAGCTTTATGTGGACGCCTGCAAGCGCGCGAATGCGGATTATTTTTTCGACAAGTCATTTCAGTTCATACAGGTTCGCGAAGTGTTTTGGAATTGGGAACACGCCGGCCATCCTGACAACAAGCTGGACGGCAGGTTGCCTTGTTAACCGGGAAAATTTTGGAGAGCTCATGCCTAAGCACATAGTACGTCTGTTGGCGCTGGTTGCGGTATTTGCAATCATTGCTATCGCAGCAAAAGAATTCTTGATACCGGCCACGTTTTATCAATACGGGCATTACCGGGGCGCTGCGGTGGCGGAAATTGCATCCAAAGTTCCAAAACTCGATGGCTCGGCATCGTGCCAATCATGTCACAAGGAGGCTTACGCGGAGTGGGCAGCCGGCATCCACCGCAAAGCGACCAGGAATGATGTCGTGCAGGGACTGGTCATCAAAAACGGGCCCAATTGTGAAGTGTGCCACACCGGTCCGGCAGGCAATCACCCATCCAGGGAAGCCATGCCGCTATCCATCGAGGACAGGGTTGCCACGATTACCCATAAGCACATCATTCATCCGGCCGATGTGCCGGGCAGGAATCTGATGCTGGCAGCGAAAGATATGCAGAGTGTGTGCCTGAACTGCCACGAAAAATTGGAGGCGCGCCCCAAAGCGCAGCCCCAGATTGCGGTTGATAGTCATGGCGGCCAGGAGTTATGCACCACTTGCCACAATCCGCATTCGCCCGGAGTCGTTTTTGCCGCCCTGCCCAGGCCGCCCTACGACCCCATAACAGGCAAGGCGATTCCGGTGAGCGCAGTCAAGCCGGGGGATGCGGGCGCAGGCAAGTCAGTAGCGGCAGCTTGCGCGGCATGTCATGGCAAGGTAGGAATGAGCGTCAATCCGGAATGGCCCAACCTGGCGGGGCAACATGCAGGCTATCTGGTCAGCTCGCTCAAGGCATTCAAGTCGGGGACGCGCAAGAACGACATGATGAGCGGCATGGCAGCCGGCCTGAGCGATGCGGACATGCGCAATGTGGCAGCGTATTTTTCCAAAACCGGTTGCGGTGTGACCGGGGGTGACAAAGCCAAGACTGTGCTGGGTAAGGCCAAGGTCGCGGAGGCGGGCTGTGCGGCCTGTCACAACTCCGGCGGTCTGCGCGGCGCGGGAGCAGCCGGAATCAGCGCCAGCCAGACGTGGCCGAATCTGGCCGGACAAAATGCCGGATATCTGGGCGTGGCGCTCAAATCATTCAAGGACGACAGTCGCGATCACGCGGTCATGTCGAGCGTGGCCAAGACGCTGTCCGATTCCGATATAGACAACCTGTCGGCCTATTTCGCCAGCGTGAGTTGCCGGTGATGAAATTACCTAGTGAGGAAAAAATGACTATCCAGGATAAAAAACTTGAAGCGCAGGAAGTGCCCCTGTCACGGCGCCGCTTCCTGGGATTGCTGGGCAAGGGTGCGGCTTGTGCAGGTGCGATTGTGGGCGCGGTTGGCGCGGGCAATGCGCTGGGCGCAGCTGAAGCGGGAAGCGGAAAGCACGCCTATCAGCAAAATGACAAGCAGTATGCCGAAGCGGTCAATGATCCGCCCAAGATACCCGAATACAACTGGAACGACCACCAATGGGCGATGGGTGTTGATACTACCCGCTGCATCGGCTGCCTGCGCTGCATGGAAGCGTGCAAGATGGAAAACAGCGTGCAGATGGATGCGAACCATAATCGCACCTGGGTTGAGCGCTATGTTTATCTGGAAGGCTCGAATACGGCACTCATCGACAGCCAGGCCGATCCGAAAAATATAGCCAATGCAGGTTCGGAGACGAAATTCCGTTTCGACAACCGCTACAAGGATGCCAAGGTTGAAAAGGCGTTTTTCGTGGCCAAGCTGTGCAATCAATGCGAGCACCCGTCGTGTGTGGAGGTATGCCCGACCGGTGCGACTTTCAAGTCCAAGGACGGTCCGGTGCTGATAGACACGACCTACTGCATCGGATGCCAGTATTGCGTGCAGGCCTGCCCCTATGGCGCGCGCAGTTTCAATGAATCCAGGGGTACCGCCGAAAAATGCAATTGGTGCTACCACCGTATCACCAAGGGGCTCAACCCGGCATGTGTCGAGGTGTGCCCGACGGGTTCGCGCGTTTTCGGCGATCGCAACGACCCGGAAAGCCCGGTCAGTTTGTTTATTCGCAATAACCATGTGCAAGTCCTGAAGCCGGAAATGGGCAACGCACCCAACGTGTTTTATGTAGGTCTGGACAAGGAGGTAGTGTGATGGAACACGTATTCGAGCACGTCACCCCGTTTGTCGGGTACGTTTATCCAAACGAAACCGATTTTCCGTGGAGTCAACTCATCGTAATTTATCCCTACATCACCGGGCTGGTGGCGGGTGCGTTTGTGATATCCAGCCTGGATCATGTGTTTAACATAAAGAGTTTCGCGCCGATCTCCCGGTTTGCCCTGCTGACCGCGTTGTGCTTCATGATCTTCGCGCCGTCACCGTTGCTGTTTCACCTGGGCCAGCCTACCCGCGCGTTCAACGCGGTGATAACACCGCACTGGACTTCGGCGATGGCGGCGTTCGGCTATGTTGCCGGGTTTTACCTGTGCCTGCTGGTGCTGGAAGTCTGGTTTGCGTTCCGCGCAGATATCGTCGCGATGTCCAAGGCCAGGACCGGCATCATGGGAAAAATTTATGGCTGGCTTTCCCTGGGGTCGGACGATTTATCAGAGCATGCGCTGGCTATCGATCATAAGGTTGCACGCATCCTGTCCATGATAGGCATTCCTGCCGCCTGCGGTCTGCACGGCTACGTCGGTTTCGTGTTTGGATCGCTGAAGACGCGCGAATGGTGGTCATCCGATCTGATGCCGGTCATTTTCCTGCTGTCTGCCGTGGGTTCGGGTGTCGGGCTGGTCATCGTGCTGTATGTGATCGTATCCAAGTTCCGCAAGACGCCGATAATCGACGAAACCATGCGCGGCCTGTTGTATGTCATGTTTACCGGCGTTGCCATCGTGATGGTGATCGAGGGCCTGGAAATTCTGGAAATGTTCTACAAGGCGCGCGAAGGCATCGAGACCGTGAGGGAATTGATTGCCGGTCCGATCTGGGTTGGCATGTACATACAATGGGGAATGTCCGTGTTTGCCCTGCTGACCACATCGGCACTATTGGTTTTGAACGTACACGGGAAACGTCTGGTGACCTGGCTGTTCCTGAGCGGACTGGCCATGATGATAGGCGTGCTGGCGATGCGCTGGAACGTGGTGATAGGCGGGCAGGAATTGTCCAAGACCATGAAGGGGTTGCTGACCTTCACTCCCGAGTTGTTTGGGCGTGAAAGTCTATTCACTGTATTGATCATTTCCATCTGCCCCTATGCCGCGTTGTGGCTGGTGACAAAACTGTTGCCGCCCTGGGGCGAAAAGATAGAGCCCGAAAGCAGGGCGTTTGATGTTCACAAGTTGGCTTAGGGTGACCATGAGGCAAGTCACGGGTCATGGGTATAACTTTCATCCAGCCACCAATCCAAGGAGAAAAAAAATGAAAACCAGTATCTTGAGCATGATTGCGGCAGCAAGCCTGATTATTGCAGGCACCTCACTGGCAGCCGGTATGCCTGCTGCCGGCAAAGCAAAGTGTGGCGTGTGTCACGCCATCGACAGCAAAATTGTCGGTCCGTCATACAAGAATATATCCGCGAAGTACAAGAGCGACAAAGACGCGGCCGGCAAGATCGCTGCCAGCATTACCAGGGGCGGCTCGTTTGGCTGGAAGCTTGGAACGATGCCGCCGAAAGGCATGGGCGCAAGCGACGCTGAAATCAAGGCCATGTCGGAATATATAGCGGGCTTGGCAAAATAGGATTTGTTCCTTCTGCGGGCCTCATCATTACGCTGTGTGATGGGGGTGTGAAGAACCCGAAGAACAGTTGTTTTGACGCATGAAACTTACTTTATGAGGTGCCCTATGAAAAACCAATACTTGCTGGAAGGTTTTGTACTTGCCGCATCATTTCTGGTGACGGCATTCCCCGCTCTGGCGCTTGGAGACGCCAGCTACGCGAATGATGTAAAGCCGATTCTCCATGACTATTGCCTGAGCTGCCACCAACCCGGTGGCAAGGGCTATGAAAGGAGCGGACTGGATATGCGCACCTACGAGAGCCTGATGAAAGGTACCAAATTCGGGGCGGTGATCAAGCCGGGCGACAGCTATTCAAGCGTCCTGATTGAATTGGTCGAGGGGCGCGCCCATCCTTCGCTCAAGATGCCGTACGGGTTGGAGGGCGGTCTGGCGAAGGACAAAATCGAAATCCTGAAAAAATGGGTGAAGCAGGGGGCCAGGGACAATTGACCGGCTGTAGTCACGTGGCAATGGCAAACAATTGACCGCATGGAGCAGGCTGTTTCCGGAGCGGTTTGAGATACCGGATGTATGCATTGGTTGGAGCATGGTCGAACGGGGTGGCGGGGACTGGCTGCAAACGATGAATGATTCAAGCAGGACTTGTTGTTTTGCAATCCGCCTGCTGTGCGGGACATAAAATCGGATTGCTACCTTACATCAACGATTTATTATAACGAAGGAGTTAATCATGCAATTCAGGAATGTTATTTTGGCTATCTTCGCGTTGCTGTCCGCAGCGCTTTGGGCGCCGCAGGCAAACGCGATTCCCGCGTTCTCGCGTCAGGTCGGCATGGCTTGCAGCGCCTGCCATTACCAGCACTTCCCGGCACTGAATAGTTTCGGGCGGGCTTTTAAGGAAGGCGGCTTCACGATGATAGGTGCCGAGAGCAAGGTTGAGGGTGATGGCTTGTCGATACCCGCAGTCCTGAACGCATCCCTGGTCGGCTATATTACCGATACGAAAACCAACGGCCCGACAACCGGTTCGGCTGCCACCACCAAGACCACCAACAACGGTTCCTTGCAGATACCGGTTCAGTCCAGCCTGTTCCTGGCCGGGCGCGCCGGAGAGCATACCGGTTTCATGACCGAGATCAATTTGACTCCCGGCACCGGCGGTACCATACCGGACGGTTCTATCGGCATGACCATGTTAAAAGTGCCGTTCGTGTATGACGTGGGCAACGTGAAGGCAGGGCTGGTTCCGTTCAGTACTCCTAACGGTGCGGCTGACAGTTTCGAAGTGCTGAACACCGGCGCGGTTGCGGTGCATGCTTTCAACCAGTGGGACATGGCCGCGATTTCCGCCCAGCAATACATTGGAACTGCGACGGCTGCATCCGGTCTGGCTTTCATTGCCAGCAACGACAACTTCTTCGCCAACTTCGCGAAGTGGGGTGCCAATCAGGGCTCCGGCGCTTCCGGTTCGCCGACTTCCAACTATCTGCGTGCTGCCTGGACCACCGGCCTGATTCCCGGATTCGACAGCGCGATCGGCTTCCAGGTATGGAATGGGACCAGCGTAGTGGATGCAGCGGCAGCAGGTGGATTGGTTAATCCACTTGTTACTACGGGAGTTGTAAACACCAAGGCCTCCGCAATCGATGCGCAGATGATGGGCGACGTGGGCGGCATGCCACTGCTGCTTATCGCTTCTTACGCAAATGCTCCCGCATCCGGTCCTGTTGCCGATGTTGATCAAAACCTGTTCAACGCAGGCGCGTTGTCGCGGAAATCACTGAACTTTGGTGCAGAACTCGGTGTGATCCCCGGCAAGGCGACCGTGCAACTCGGCCTGCGTCGTGCCAACTCGGGCGGATATGTTGACCCCGTAGGCCTGACAGGCGGGAATGCAACCGACAATGCGATCATGGTAGGCGCGACTTACAATATCGAGCAGAACATCAGGGCGGAATTGACCTATTCCAAGTACAGCGGCGACATGTACAACGCAGCGAATGCAGCCGCCGCGGGTACCGCATACACAGGTACCAACCTCATGACGTTAGATCTGGCATTCGGGTTCTGATCCGCAGCAAGTCTGGCGTGCCGGGTCAAACCGGCAAGACTCTCAACCCGCCACCTTCTACGGGTGGCGGGTTTTTTCGCCCCGTCATTGTAATTCCCAGAAACCGAAACAATAAAAATGGGCAACTTGAGTAATCAAGTGCCCAATTTTATACCTGATTGGTGCGCCCGGCGGGATTCGAACCCACCACCCTTGGCTTCGGAAACCAATACTCTATCCAAATGAGCTACGGGCGCGTGTATGAAGTACAGAAGGCGCGCATTCTACCGCATATTACCGCTCAGGCGATTTGACATAAACGCATTCCAATCCGGTTTTTTTGAGCAGGTATCCCATGGCATGGTCATGGGCATTGATAGTTAAAATAATATTTACTTTGTCCTGCAGAAGGCCGCAGAACTAATATACACTTCAATTTGGCAATTTTTAAAGAACGCCAATAAACGTCGATAGAACGTCCTTAGAACGTAATTAATAAACGTCAATAATCTAAAGGAGTCACTTATGGAAAATATAGGTATCAACTCGCCGGCGATTGCAGCCGATCCATCAAGAAATCCCGAATATATCGAAATAAGGAGGGCGTCATGTCTGAATTGATCACCGCCAAGATACTGAAAAACCCGAAATACATGCAACTGGTTAAACAGCGGGATACATTTGCCTGGACACTGGCGGCAATTGTATGCGTGATGTATTTCGGATTCATCCTGATGATTGCCTTTGCCCCCGGTTTCCTCACCCAACCCATCGCAGCCGACAGCGTGATCCCGCTGGGCATGCTCATCGGTGTCGGCGTGATTGTGGTGTCCTGCATTTTGACGGGGGTTTACGTTTATCGCGCGAACCAGACCTTCGATCCCATCGTCAACGAAATCGTCAGGGAGGCTTCCAAATGAAACCCGTTAAAAATGCTTTCCGTGCGCTGCTGGCTTTTGCCGCGCTGCCCACTGCCAATCTGGTGCATGCCGCCGAATCCGCGGTAGCTGCCGTTGTGCCGACAGTTGTTGTCGCACCGGCAGAACCGCCCCTTAACTGGCACGCCATCGTGATGTTCCTGATCTTCGTCGCCATCACGCTGGTCATCACCTACTGGGCGGCGACGCGGACCAAGAACGCGACCGACTTCTACGCAGCCGGACGCGGCATTACCGGCCTGCAGAACGGCATGGCCATCGCCGGCGACTACATGTCGGCAGCCTCGTTCCTGGGTATCGCCGCGCTGGTCTACATGAACGGTTTCTATGGCCTGATCTTTTCGGTGGGCTGGCTGGTGGGCTGGCCCATCATCCTGTTCCTGATCGCAGAACGTTTGCGCAACCTCGGCAAATACACCTACGGCGACGTCGTCTCGTTCCGCCTGAGCCAGGGTCCGGTTCGCACCATGGCGGCAATCGGCTCGCTGATCGTCGTGATCTGGTATCTGATCGGCCAGGCAGTGGGTGCCGGGCAATTGCTGCATACTCTGGTGCCGCAGATGTCCTACCAGCTGTCCATCGTCATCGTCGGCGCGCTGATCATCACCTATGTCACCTTCGGCGGTATGAAGGCCACGACCTGGGTGCAGATCATCAAGGCCGGGCTGTTGCTGGGCGGTGCGACACTGATGGCGATCGGCGTGATGGCCCACGAAGGTTTCAGTTTTGCGAAACTGTTTAATGATGCTGTCGCCGCTCATCCCAAGCATTTGGAAATCATGAAATCGGTGGTGCCTATCGGCGCCAAGGCCAACCCGATCGAGTCCATTTCCCTGGGCCTGACGCTGATGTTCGGTACCGCCGGGTTGCCGCACATCCTGATGCGCTTCTTCACCGTCACCGATTCCAAGGCGGCGCGCAAGTCGGTGCTCTACGGAACCTGCTTCATCGGTTTCTTCTACATCCTGACCTTCATCATCGGTTTCGGCGCCATTGTGCTGGTCGCCAACAACCCCGAGTATGTCGCCGATATCAGCAAAAGCGTGCTTAATCTGAAGGGCGGCGGGAGCATGCCGGCGGTTTATCTGTCGCACGCCCTGGGCGGCAACCTGTTCCTCGGATTTATCGCCGCGGTAGCCTTCGCGACGATACTCGCGGTGGTGTCGGGGCTGAC
>JAJZEQ010000197.1 GCA_021851345.1 Pseudomonadota bacterium | reverse complement strand
GTAAGCGCCCTTGCGAATGTTGGCGATCTGCGCCGCATCGCGCTTCTGGAATGCCAGGTTCTGGCGGCTGAAAATCAGGCTGCTGGGGCCGTCCTTGCGCTCCACAGCAGCAACCCAGGACACCATCGATTCGACGGTGTCGCAAGGGCGCCACACTTCCATGTTGGGAATGTAGCGCAGCGTGGCGGTCTGCTCTACCGGTTGATGGGTAGGGCCGTCTTCGCCCAGGCCGATGGAGTCATGTGTAAACACGAAAATCACCCGCTGCTTCATCAGCGCGGCCATGCGCAACGCATTGCGCGCATATTCGGAGAACATCAGGAAGGTCGCGCCGAACGGCAGCAAACCGCCGTGCAGTGCCATGCCGTTCATGATCGCGGACATGCCGAATTCGCGAACGCCGTAACTGATGTAGTTGCCGGTCTCCTTGCCGCGAACATGTTTGCAACCTGTCCAGTTGGTCAGGTTGGAACCGGTCAGGTCAGCCGAACCCCCGAGAAACTCCGGGAGCGCCGGAACCAGTGCATTGATGGCGTTTTGCGAAGCCTTGCGCGTGGCGATGGTTTCGGCCTTTTCGTTGATTTGCGCAATCGCCCTGGCGGCATGTTCCGCCCAGTTGGCGGGCAGGTCGCCCTTGGTGCGGCGTTCGAATTCCGCCGCCTCCCTGGGGAAGGCTGCCTTGTATTCGGCAAATTTGTTATTCCACAGCTTTTCCTGGCCCGCACCCCTGGTGCGCGCATCCCATGCCTCGTAGACATGCTTGGGGATTTCGAAAGGCGGGTATTTCCAGCCGATATATTCGCGTGTTGCAGCCACTTCGGCATCGCCCAGCGCGGAACCGTGCACGTCATGCGAGTCGGCCTTGTTGGGTGAACCCATACCGATGATGGTCTTGCAACAGATCAGGGTGGGCTTGTCGGTCACGGCCTTGCCGGCCTTGATCGCCGCATCCAGCGCCTCGGGATCGTGTCCTTGCACGTCGGCGATGACATGCCAGCCGTAAGCTTCGAAACGCTTGGCGGTGTCGTCGGTGAACCAGCCGTCCACATGGCCGTCGATGGAGATGTTGTTGTCGTCCCAGAACGCGATCAGTTTGCCCAGACCCCAGGTACCGGCCAGCGCGCAGGCTTCATGCGAGATGCCTTCCATCATGCAACCGTCGCCCATGAACACGTAGGTGTGGTGATTGACGATCTCGTGGCCGGGCTTGTTGAATTCCGCCGCCAGCAGTTTTTCCGCCATCGCCATGCCCACCGCATTGGTGATGCCCTGGCCGAGCGGGCCGGTGGTGGTTTCCACTCCGGCGGTGTAGCCGTATTCAGGATGACCCGGAGTCTTGGAATGCAATTGGCGGAAACGCTTCAGTTCTTCCATGGGAAGGTCGTAACCGGACAAATGCAGCAGCGCATAAAGCAGCATCGAACCGTGGCCATTTGAAAAGACGAACCGGTCGCGACCCGGCCACTTGGGATTGCCGGGGTTGTGGCGCAAATGACGGTTCCACAGCACATCAGCGATTTCCGCCATGCCCATGGGCGCGCCGGGATGGCCGGAATTGGCCTTTTGCACGGCATCCACCGCCAGCATCCGGATCGCTCCGGTTATATCATTGAACTTGGGTGGGGTAATATTTCGCGTTGCGGCCATTTCCTGTAATCTCCTGAACATCCTTGCGGGATTGGTTGTATGAAGTGAGTCCCTGTCAATCGGCTTTGGGCAAGCAATAGCATCGCTCATGCGCTATTCCTTGCGCTTTAAATCCCGCAAAACATGCTTGATAGAGACCCGCTGAATTCGTTTGAGTCGCGAATTATGCCGCAGCCCCTCGATTAGGGCAACCACCGCACCGGGGGAGCCTACTGATGAGGTTCGTCCGGACCGCCTTTTTTGACGAACTTAATGCCCAGTTGCTTGAGTTTGCGGTATAGGTGGGTACGTTCCAGGCCAACCCTGTCTGCCACCCGCGCGACATTACCGACTTCTTTGCGCAAATGGTAATCGAAGTAAATCAGGTCGAAATGTTCACGCGCTTCGCGTAGCGGCAAATCCAGCGGAAAATAAACTTGCAGCATTTGTCCGGCTGCCTCCTGCGCGCCGATATTCACGGCGTCCCGCACGCCGATATTCATGTCCGCTTCCTGGCTTTGCATTGCGATTGATGGCAATTTTGGCTCATACCCCCTGATTGCCTTGGCTATGGTGCCGAGCAGCTTTTGCAATGCTATTGGTTTTTCCAGAAAGTCCACCGCACCGATGCGTGTCGCCTCGACAGCCGTTTCTATCGTGCCGTGACCGGACATCATCACCACCGGCATGGTCAGCAAATCCTGATCAACCCATTCCCTGAGCAGCGTTATGCCGTCGGTATCAGGCATCCAGATGTCGAGCAACACCAGATCCGGTTCGCTTTCGTTTCGATAGGCGCGGGCCTGCTCCGCGTTTTCGGCCATATGCACCTGATAACCTTCATCAAACAGGATTTCCGACAACAATTCACGGATGCCGATTTCATCATCCACCACCAAAATCCGTTTGCTTTCCATTACGTCTCCTCAATCAGCGGCAACACTATGTTTACCCGCGCGCCGCCGTTCACGATATTTTCAAGGGTGATACGTCCGCCATGTTCTTCGACGATCTTTTTCACGATGGCCAGCCCCAAACCGGTACCTTTGGACTTGGTGGTCATGTATGGTTCAAAAGCCCGCGCTAAAACGACATCGGTAAATCCCGCGCCGTTATCCTCCACGCTCAGATGAATCTGGCCGTTTTGCGTTTCTGTGCGCAGCGTTATTTGCGGATGGGCGGCGCCATGCAAGGCATCTTGCGCGTTCTGCAACAAATTGTGCATGATTTGGCGCAGGCGGGTCGCATCCCCGTTGACCTCGCTCCGCGTTGCTTCCAGCTCCTGCACGATGGAAATGGTATTCGCGTCGTACAAATCGAGCACCTCCCTGATCAATGTGTGGACATCCAGCCGCGATAATTTCACTGCCGGGCCGCGCGCATAATTGGCGAAGTCGCTTACCATGTTTTTCATCGCGGCAACCTGGCTGACTATGGTTTGCGTGGCGCGCCGCAACAGTTTTTCGTCGGCCTCGCCAAGCTTGGCGCTAAGCTTGTGCTCCAGGCGTTCCGCCGAGAGTTGTATCGGGGTAAGGGGATTTTTTATCTCGTGCGCCAGACGGCGTGCCACTTCACCCCATGCAGCCTGCCGCTCCGCCTGCAACAGCTGGCTGATGTCGTCGAACACCACCACATAGCCCGCCTCGCCCCCTTGCGGAAGATGCGTCCCGCGCAACAGCAAAATCTGCGTGCCGTTCCTGCTCATGCGTTCCATCTGCCGCTGCCATTCCCCGGCTCCCGCAGCATTTATGGCTGCCATGACCGTATGGCAGAATGAACGAAGCAGACTGTGTCTTTCGGCGATTTGGCCCAATGACATGCGTTCCATTTCCTGCAGCGGCGCCCCGAGGATTTGCGCGGCGCTGGTGTTCACCGAGCGCAAACGCAATTCATCGTCGAGTGCCAGTACCCCCGAAGACAAATGCGTCAATACGCTCTCCAGGTACACCTTGGCGCTTTCCACTTCGCGCTGCTGTTGTTCGCTGGCCAGTTTCGCCTCAAACAAGTGTCTGATCATCTGGTTGAACAAGCCGGTCAATGCACCCAACTCGTCACTGCTGCGTATGGGATACTGTCCGGTAAAATCGCCCTGGGCCACCGCTCGCGTCCCATCCGCCAGCGCTTCCAGTGAAGAGCCCAGCCTTTCGCTGAGAAAAAAAGCTGTCGATACCGCCGTCAGGAGCACGACCAGAAGCGACAGCGTCAAAGTGATCGCGTACAGCCTCTTCAATCCGAGGCGGGACAGCGTCAACTCCTGGTAATCGCGGTACACCGTCTGCACCGTGTCTGCATCCGCCACGATCTTCCCGGGCACCGGCTGGATGAATTGCAGCACATATCGCGTACCTGGCTGGCGATTTGAATTCACTGTTACCAGCGCGCGCAACGCCAGTCCCCTGTCCGGCAGAGTATCAATCACCGCATATTTTCCCTTGTCCAGCGCCATCCGTAACAGATCTTCGCCGGGGATTTCCGGCAATCGCGCGCTGCCGTATGCGGAAGACGCGACCAGCGCCCCGTCGGTGCTGAAAAGCGATGCCTCCTGGGCTACCGCTTCATCTACCAACTGGGTCAGGGCCGGTTGATATTGGCCCGGAGATTTTTCCGCCAGCAGCAGGGCGGTAAATTGAGCCTTTTTGGCAAGCTCATTCATGCTGTTATCAAGGGCGCTTCTGCCAAGATTGAGCCCGCCCTCCAGAGCCTTCTCAACGCGCACGTCAAACCACGATTCGATACTTTTGTCCAAAAACTGCACCGATACCGCATAGATCAGAATCCCGGGCAACACCGCAATCAGCGTGAAAAAAACCACCAGGCGCAGGGTAAGTTTGGCGCCGAATACCTGGTTTCTGAGCTTGATACGCAAGTGCCAGAGCTGGTAGCCCACCAAACCCGTCAAACTCAACGCGAGCATGCCGGTTAGGCCAAGCAGGCCGTAATAATTGACGGAAAACACCTCGGTATTGGCGCCGCTGCTGGACAGCAGATACAACAGCGCCCCGCCAACCACGACGCTGATCAGGATCAGGTAGCTCACCGCGGCGCCTCCGGCACGCTTTCGCTGTACACGATAATTTCCGCCGGATTGACCATCCAGCGGTACCATGAGGAATCAAGAGTCCAGTCACTGCTGGTCAGCACATTGACCTGCAGCGGCTTGGGCAACTGAGTTATGTCCAGCCGCAATCGGACCGCCGCCATATATTTGCCATTCTTATCCATCAAGTCTGCAGGGATGGCTGCCGAGCTCTGCCTGGACAACATGTTTAATGCCTCTTCCAGGCTCGCAAAATTCTGGAACAGTGTTCCGCGCGATATCCGGTACCGTTGTGTCAGCACATTGTAGGAAAGTTTGGTGGACTGTTCGCTTTTGAAAATTTCCTTGTCCAGCCAGGACCAGTGCGTGGTTGCCGGCTTGTTCACAAAAATGCGCTGGACACCGCGGGACATCTTTTGCTGCACGGCATCCAGCCACTCCCATCTGGAGCGTGTAAGCGAAAACTCGCCGACAAAATAAAGCGGGATGCCGCGTGACAACGCCAGTTGCACCTCATGGTTCAGGCCGATGTCATAAACGGCGGAAAGATGGTAACCGTCCCCGCTTAAGCGCACTTCAACCTTGTTTACGAAAATGCCTTCCGCATGGGCTGTTGCGGCGCACAACCCGGCGAGCAGGGTGACGCCCAGCAATGCGCTAAGAAATTTTCTGCAGCAACGCATAAAAGAATCCGTCGTGCTGGTTATCGGGCAACAACTGGCCCTCGGTGGCGCAGTCCAGGAAAACTGGCAACCGCTGCGCGTCCGGCTGCTGCGCCAGAAACGCCGCAACGACTTGTTCGTTTTCCTGATGAAAAACAGAGCAGGTGGCATAGAGCAATTTACCGTCTTGTGCCAGCAAGCGCCACAAAGCACGCAGAATGTGCAGTTGCTGTGCGGCGAAACCGGCAATATCCGTGCGGCGGCGCAGCCACTTGATGTCGGGATGGCGGCGCACCACTCCTGAAGCCGAGCACGGCACATCGGCAAGGATGCGATCGAACGACACGCCATCCCACCACTCGCCCGGCTCGGCTGCGTCCCCGGCCACAAGTTGCGCGCCCAGACCCAGGCGTTGCAGGTTCTCCCCGACACGCTGCAGGCGTTTTGCGTCGTTGTCCAAAGCCACCACTTGGGCTGCTGCGCGTTCCAGAATGTGCGCAGTCTTGCCGCCGGGTGCCGCACATGCATCCAGTACATGCATGCCGTCGTGAACGTCCAGTAATCTTGCGGCGTATTGCGCACCGGCATCCTGCACCGAAACCAGTCCTTCAAAGAACCCCGGCAGCCTGTCCACCGGCAGCGGCTTATCCAGTTGCAGCGCGTCAGGCTCAATCAGCCGTGCCGATAGATCATGCCGGTTCAACAGCGCCAAATACTCCGCTGTCGTATTGCGCTGCTGATTGACGCGCAGGGTCATGGGCGGGTGCTGATTGCCGGCTTCCAGCACGGCGGAGCAGTGTTCGCCATACTGTGCCTGCAATTCATCTATCCACCATTGCGGATAGCTGTATTTCCCCTCGGCGTGTAGTGCCGCCTGTTCCAGCAAGGCAGGCTGGCTGCGCAAAAAGTTGCGCAGGATTGCGTTGACCAGTCCGCTCGTTTTTGCATTCAGCATCTGCGCGGAGCGCACCGCATGATCGACCACCGCATGCTGCGCAGCCTTGCTGTATTGCAGCTGGTACAGCGCCACCAGCAGCACGTAATAGATGCGCCGGTCCGATAGCGGCTTGTGCAGCAATGCACGCAACAGCGCGTCCAACTGCCCGTAGAAGCGCAAGGTTCCGTAACTCAAGTCCTGCAGCGCGGCGCGCTGCGCCGGTGACCAGACGGCCTTCCTGCCCAGTGACTCATCCAGCACCTGATTCAGGTTGCGCCCGTCCAGCAGCACTTGCTGAACGATCTGGCCGGCGGCGATTTGTATGTTGTGCATCTAGTTGTCCGCGAACTGGTCGCCAGGCTTGACCGGCAGCGCCTGCAAAAACTGCGCGGCAGGCTGCGCCCTGGCGCCCGGACGTTGCAACACCTCCAGGCGCAAGGCTCCTGTTCCGCACGCCACCGTGATGCCGTGCTTATCCGCGGCCAGTACCTTGCCCGGCTCACCCTGTTGATCGGCACATAACCCGGCCTGCCAGATTTTTATCATCGTGCCATTGATGCTGGCATGGCACACCGGAAAAGGATTATAGGCCCGCACCGCGCGTTCGATTTGTCGTGCATCCTCCCGCCAGTTTATCTGCGCTTCACTCTTGGTCAGCTTGGCGGCGTAACATGCAGCGCCATTATCCTGCTTTATCGGGATCAGTCGGTTTTGCGAGTTGCCTGGCGGCATCCCTGCCAACCCCGATTCCTGCAGCAGGCGCAAAGCCTCGAGGATGCTTGTTGCACCCAGTTCAGCCAGCTTGTCATGCAGGGTCTGCGCCGTATCGCCCGGCTCAATCCGGCAGGAATTGCTCAACAATATGTCACCGGTATCCAATCCTTCATCCATCTGCATGATGGTGATGCCGCTCTCCTTGTCACCCGCCAGAATGGCACGTTGTATCGGCGCTGCCCCGCGCCAGCGCGGCAACAGGGATGCGTGGATATTCAGGCAGCCGAATCGCGGAAGCTGCAGCACCGCCCCGGGTAAAATCAGGCCATATGCCGCAACCACCATCACATCGGCGTCCAGCGCGCCGATCAAGTGCTGCGTCTCAGCCCCTTTTAGCGTGGCCGGTTGCAAAATCCGCAAGCCGTGCTGTTGCGCAAGCTGCTTCACCGGGCTGGGAGTCAGATGCAGTCCGCGCCCGGCAGGGCGATCAGGCTGGGTCAACACCGCGACCACCTGATGCTCCCTGAGCAGTGCGGCCAGCGCGCTGGCCGCGAAATGCGGCGTACCTGCAAAAATGATTTTCATAATGATTTATCCGGTGTTACGCATTGTCCGCGAAAGACACGAAAAGCACGAAATTATAGATGGCGGAAAGAATTTGAAGTGGCGTGTTACCGGATGCAAGGTTTGGAGTTTGTAGCGTATCGGAATATCCGGGCAGGAAATGTGCTTTGTGGCAGTTTCGTGCTTTTCGTTAACCAGCCACTTGGCAACCGTTCTTTGGTTGTGTAGCGGAATGGCTAGAAGTTTTATCTGTCTTTCGCGGACAGCACTTTCTTCCATCGCTCATGCAAACTCGGTTACATGGTCTCGCGTAAACGTTTTTTTAGTTTTGCGCGAATCCGGTTTTGTTTGAGCAGCGACAAATATTCGACGAATACTTTGCCCATCAAATGATCCATTTCATGCTGGATGCATACCGCCAGCAGACCTTCGGCGTTCAGCGTAAAAGTTGCGCCATTTTCGTTAATGGCGCGCACGGCGATACGTTCCGCGCGGTTCACCGTTTCATAGATACCCGGCACCGACAGGCACCCTTCCTCGCATTGACTTACCCCGCTGCTGGCGATGATTTCAGGATTGATGAACACCTTCAGCTGGTCGTGCGTCTCGGAAACATCCACCACGATGATACGTTCATGCACATCTACCTGGGTCGCCGCCAGACCCACCCCGGGTGCCGAGTACATGGTCTCGGCCATATTCCGCACCAGCTCGCGGGTGGTTTCATCTACGCGCGCAACCTTCTTTGCGATTTTGTGCAGGCGTTCGTCGGGATATTGCAAAATTTTCAGTATCGCCATGTGTGGTCCGTAAATGCTTGCTAATTTAGTAGTCTGGATGCAGAATTTAATGAAGCGCGGCAACTTTGCGTGCCTTCAACTTTGACTCTGCCGGAGTTTCCATGCGCAAGATTATATCGCTGATTTGCCTTTTATTGCCCGTCCTGGCCGTTGCTGCCGAGCAGGCGCCCCCGCCGGATATGCTTTTGGATATTCGCAAAGATGCTCCGGATCGGCACATCGTGGTCAAGGGCGACAACTTGTGGGACATCTCAGGCAAATTCTTCAAGGATCCGTGGAAATGGCCCCATATCTGGGGCCTGAACAAGGACAGCATCAAAAACCCCCACTGGATCTATCCCGGCGACGTAATTTTTCTCGATCGTAACAGCGGCACATTGCGCATCGAGGAAAATGCCGCAGCCGGCATGACCGCA
>JAJZEQ010000157.1 GCA_021851345.1 Pseudomonadota bacterium | reverse complement strand
GCTTCGCGGATGGATTTCCCGATCAGGGTAAATGCCGCAATTTCCACATGATCCGCTATGTGCAAATGCCCGAGAATTCCCGCGCTGCCGCCGATCCGGCAGTGTTTCCCGATGGTGGTGCTGCCTGCAATACCGACACATCCCGCAATCGCGGAATGCGCGCCTATGCGCACATTGTGTGCGACCTGGATCTGGTTATCCAGTTTCACGCCGTCCTCGATCACCGTGTCATCCAGTGCTCCGCGATCGATGGTCGTGTTTGCGCCGATTTCCACGTCATCGCCTATCACTACCCGGCCGATTTGCTGGATCTTGATCCAGCGACCGCCATCCATCGCGATACCGAACCCGTCCGCCCCGATCACCACCCCGGAATGCGCAATCAGATTATTTCCGATCACGCAGTCGTGATAAACCACCACTCGCGGATACAGTCGTGCATGACTGCCGATAACCGCATGCGCACCGATGCAGCACCCTTCCCCCACCACGCTGTATGCGCCTATGGTGGCGCCCTCGCCGATCACGGCAGTCGCGGCAATGCTTGCGGTCGCAGCTATTTTCGCATCCGCGCCAATCACGGCGCTGGGATGTATACCCGGCTGGATTTCCGGCCCGGGGTTCAACAGGGCTGAGACCCTGGCAAAATAAGCGTAAGCGTTATCGGAGATGATGCGCGGCAATTGGCTCGCATCCTGATCCGCCTCGGAAAGGATGACTGCGCCAGCTTTGGTGTTGGCAAGTTGCGCGCGATATTTGCTGTTGGTCAGAAAGCTGATTTGATCCGGCCGGGCGTTTTCGAGTGTAGCGATTTGGCTGATGCATACCCCGGAATCGCCCAATACGCGCCCCCCCAGTTTCGCCACAATATCTGACAGCTTATACAGAACGGTCATGCCCGGGAGCCCCTTATTTGCCGGTTTTGCTGTCGGCCTTGTTGTCGGCAAGATACTTGATGACTTTATCGGTGATGTCGATCTTGGGATTGCGATACACGGCTTCCTGCAGAATCAGGTCGAATTTTTCCGATTCCGCAATGAATTGTATTGCCTTGTTGGCCTGCTCCAGAACGATGGCTAATTCCTCGTTTTTGCGCAAGTTCAAATCCTCGCGAAACTCGCGCTGCATGCGCTGCAAATCCGTGTTCATTGCGGTCAATTCCCGTTCCTTGTTGCGTCTTTCGGTATCCGACAACTTGGAGTTTTCTTTCTCCAGGTCTGTTTGCAATTCCTTTGCATCCTTGGTCAGTTTTTTGATGTCCGCATCACGACCTGAAAATTCCTTTTCAATTTTATTTTCCGCGATCATTGCCGGTGCGGATTCGCGCAATATACGCTCGGTATCCACTACACCCACCTTGAAATCACCAGCCTGAGCCGCTGCCATACCAAGCAGCAAGGCAAACGCACTTAATTTGGTCAAAGCTTTCATGTCTCTCTCCACTTCTATACCGGCAACTTAGCTGGCCTTTGTCTCTTCCCATTCAAACGCTATCAGAACATCGAACCCAGGGTAAACTGGAATCTCTGCGTCAAGTCCACCGGCTGGCTGTGTATCGGTATCGCATAACTGAATTTTAACGGCCCAACCGGGGAAATCCAGGTGATCGCCACACCGGTAGAATAGCGCATTCCGGTGGCACCAGGCATGTCGCTTGGCCCGTAGACCGCGCCTCCGTCGATAAATCCGCTGATGCGCACAGACTGATCCTTCGCCGTCCCGGGGAACGGCGTCATCACCTCCATGCTTGTAAGCACCCGGCGCGGTCCGCCCAATACAAGATCGGTGTTGTCACGCGGGCCCAGGGAGTTGACCTGGTAGCCGCGCACCGAACCGGGACCGCCGGCATAGAAATTCTTGAAGAACGGCAATTGGCCCCCGAGTATGCCTCCCGCAACACCCGCCTCGCCATTTAACATCAGGGTGACATTGTCGGCCATTGGATGAAACCACTGATCCATGAAATCCATCTTGTAATATCGCTGCTGAAGTACCGGCAGGGCTATTTCGGTTGAGGCTCTTTGCACCGATCCCGTCGTTGTAAAAATCGCACTGTCACGGCTGTCCCTGCCCCAGCCGATAGTCCCCAGCAAGGCATTGGTGGACAAGCCGGCAACGTTGACGTACTCCTGCAAACGCGTCGGACTGGACGGGAACAATCCCAATATGGTTCGCTCCGCCGCCAGGCCGTAATTGATGCTGGTATTTTCGCCGGTAGGCACGCCATAACGCACACCGGTACCCCATGTGTGCGTTGAGTATTGGCTGACGGCGGTATATTGCGAATCGATATTGCGTTTGTAGACATCGAACCCGCGGCTCACACCATCATCGGTGTAATAGGGATTGGTGTACGAGACAGAGATGACCTGATTGAATCTCCCGGTGTTGATTTGAGTGGAAAGGTTATTGCCGCTTCCGAATAAATTCGACTGCGTCACACCCGCTGTCAGTATCACGCCCTGGCCGCTGGAAAATCCGGCTCCCACCGACACGCTTCCGGTTGATTTCTCCTTGACCGCCATATTGACATCCATCTGGTCCTGCGTGCCATTAACCTGGGGGGTCTCGATGTTGACTTCTGAAAAGAAGTCCAGTTTGTCGACACGCTGCTTGGATTTCTTGACCTTGTCAACGTCAAACCATTCCCCTTCAAATTGGCGGAATTCACGGCGTATGACTTCGTCGCGGGTTTTGTTGTTGCCGGAAATATTGATGTTGCGAATATACGCGCGCTGGCCGGGATCTACTGCAAGGGTGAACGAAACCTCATGCTTTTCCTTGTTGATGTCCGGAATCGCATTCACATTGGCGAACGCATAGCCATCCTGGCCGTAACGCTCGCCGATATTTTTGGTTGATTCGGTCAGGGCCTTGCGCGAAAAACTATCCCCGGCTTTCAACTGAATCAGCTTTTCGATATCCTCTTTGGGAATCAGTGTGTCCCCCGACACGCTTACCTTGGAGACTTTGTATTTTGCCCCCTCGGTAATATTGACAGTGATATAAATGTCCTTCTTGTCCGGCGTGATTGAAACCTGGGTGGAATCGATATTGAATTCCATGTAACCGTTGTCCATGTAGAACGAACGCAGAGTTTCCAAATCAGCCGACAGTTTCTGCTTGGAATACTGGTCGTTGCTGCTGAAAAAACTGTACCATTTTGGCGTGCCCAGTTTCATCTGCTCGAGCAATTCTTGCTCGGTATAGGCGTGATTGCCAACCAGGTTGATCTGCTTGATCTTGGCGACATCGCCTTCCACCACATTGAACACGATAGCGACCCGGTTGCGTTCAAGTTCGGTGACTGTGGTCGTCACACTGACGGCGTATTTCCCGCGCGCCACATATTCACGCTTTAATTCCTGCGTCGCCTTGTCCAGGGCGCCCTTGTCAAAAATGCGCGCAACCGCCAAACCCGCGTATTTCATGCCGTCCTTGAGCTGATCCTTGGGGAATTCCTTGGCCCCGTTGATTTCTATACTCGCGATCGAAGGCCGCTCGCGCACCCGCACGATCAATACGCCATGGTCGACTTTTAGTTCCACATCCTTGAAAAAACCCGTGGCAAACAATGCGTGAATCGCACTTTCCGCCGTCCGGTCGTTCACCGTGTCGCCAACCTTGATGGGAAGATAACTGAACACGGTGCCGGGTTCGGTGCGCTGTATACCCTCGACGCGAATATCTTTGACTATGAAAGGTTCGATTGCCCAGGCAGGAAAGGTACAAAGCAGGAGGCATACTCCTGCCAGTTTTTTTGAATTCATTATTTAACCTGAAACAAAGCGATTAATGTCGTTGTACATTGCAAAGACCATCAGCGTGCCAAGCAACGCGATGCCGATTTTCTGGCCAATTTCCCATGATCGTTCAGAGACCGGACTGCCTTTCAGCAACTCGGCGACATAATACAGCAAGTGCCCGCCATCCAATAAGGGTATGGGCAACAAATTCAACACACCCAGGCTGATACTGATTAACGCGAGAAAGCTCAGATAAGCCACGACTCCCATTTTGGCGGACTGCCCTGCGTAATCCGCTATTGTGATCGGTCCGCTCAAATTCCTGATCGATACCTCGCCCATCACCATCTTGGCCATCATTTCATGACTGATGACGGAAGTTTCCCAGGTTTTGCGCAACGCATGCCCCAGCGCTTGCACAGGCCCGTAACTGACCACGGTCAACATCTCATTTAATTCGCGCTTGTCGACTTGCGGCGCTGCTCCAATTTTCCCGATTTTTTTTCCGGACTCGACAACAGCTTGCGGCACCACTGCAATATCGAGAATTTTCCCATCGCGCTGTATACCCAGCCGCACTGTTTGTTCAGGGCTGGCCCGCAATACCTGCACCACATCCATCCAGTGCCGCACCGCAACCCCATTGGCGCTCAGGATTCGATCTCCCGAACGCAGGCCGGCGCGCTGCGCCACGCTGCCACTGGCAACGTCACCGATAACGGGCATGATCACAGGCTGATAAAGAACAAAACCCAGCTTGTCCAGAAAATCCCCATCCAGATCTTTCGCTTCCAGACCGCCAAGGTACAGCACGTGCATCAGGGTTGCGCCACTGGAATCCCGCGCTTCGATTCTCACCTCACCCTGTTTCATATCCTGCCCGGAGTCCGGCTGAATGACCAGGTCCAGCAACCGCCAGTGCAATTCCTGCCAGCTCGGAACAGGCTCGCCATTGATGCTGAGTATGGTCTCGCCGGCATGCATCTGCGCGCTGGCCGCGGGCGTACCGGGAGGCACGTCGCCCAGTTTCGGCTTCAGTCCCGGCACCCCGTGAAAGAACAATGCCCAGTACAAAATGATGGCCAGCAAAAAATTCGCCAGCGGTCCCGCAGCCACGATAGCCATCCGCTGCAGCACCGGCTTGCGATTGAAGGCATAAGGCAAATCTTCAGGGGCAACCTGGTCCTCGCGCTCGTCCACCATTTTGACGTAACCGCCGAATGGAATTGAAGAAATCACCCATTCGGTGGCGTTTCCGGCAAAGCGCCAGCTGTAAATCACCTTGCCGAAACCCAGCGAAAAGCGCAGCACTTTCACGCCGCAGCGGCGCGCCACCCAATAGTGCCCGTATTCGTGGAACGTCACCAGCAGCGCGATTGCGCCGATAAATGCCAGCAAGGTAATCATCTGTTTGTATTCACCAGTTGTTGTGCGGCACGGCGAGCCGCCGCATCCGCATCAAGCACATCGGCCAGGCTGTTAACTGCATTGACCGGCACGGCATCCAGCACCGCGGAGATGATGCGCGGAATGGACAGGAAAGGCATTTTTTTATCCAGGAAAGCGGCTACTGCCACCTCGTTCGCCGCGTTCAATATTGCCGGGGCCGTTCCTGCCGCACGCAATGCCTGGTAAGCCAGCGCCAGGCAGGGGAAACGTTCGAAATCGGGGGCGGTGAAATTCATCGTCGCAACCTTGAACAAATCCAGCGGAGCCACGCCGGCAGCTATGCGTTCCGGATAGGCCAGGGCATAGGCGATCGGTGTGCGCATATCGGGATTGCCAAGCTGCGCCAATACCGAGCCGTCCACATATTCGACCAGCGAATGAATCACGCTTTGCGGATGCACCACCACCTGTATGTCATCGGCACCCGCATTGAACAGCCAGTGCGCCTCAATGACTTCCAGCCCCTTGTTCATCATGCTCGCCGAGTCAACCGAAATCTTGCGCCCCATCACCCAGTTGGGGTGTGCGCATGCCTGTTCCGGCGTAACGTTCTGCAATTCGTGCATCGGAGTGTTGCGGAACGGACCGCCGGAGGCGGTCAATAGGATGCGGCGCACGCCATTTTTTGACGGGTTGCCGTCATAGCCGCGCGGCAAGACCTGAAAAATCGCGTTGTGCTCGCTGTCTATCGGCAACAGCACGGAGCCGCTGGCGCGTACCGCATCCATGAACACATTCCCCGCCATCACCAGCGTTTCCTTGTTGGCCAGCAGGATTTTCTTGCCCGCCTGTGCCGCGGCCAGCGTGGGACGCAAGCCCGCCGCACCGACGATGGCCGCCATCACAGTATCCACTTCGGGCAACACGGCGACTTGTTCCAGTGCGTCTATTCCACTCAATACCAGGGTATTCAGGCCCGCTACACTTACACGCTCGCGCAACACGGCCGCGGCGGCTCCGTCCAGCATCACGGCGTAGCCCGGTTGGAATTCGAGACATTGATTGAACAGCAAATCGACCTGGCTGTTTGCGGTCAGCGCAACGATGCGGAATTTATCGAGATGGCGCGCAACGACATCCAGCGTGCTGGTGCCGATACTGCCGGTGGAACCCAGAATCGTGATGCGCTGCATGGCCGGATGTTGCATGGGGTCTCAGCCTAGATGCTGCAGCAAAATCGCCAGTGCAGCGAGCGGCAGGGTCGATGTCAGCGCGTCGATACGGTCCAGCAAGCCGCCGTGTCCAGGCAAAAGCGCGCCGCTGTCTTTCACCCCTGCATGACGTTTGATTGCGGACTCGAACAAATCCCCGAACACCGCCAATCCGACCCAGCACCAGGAAGCCACCAGCAACGCTGGCAATATCACATAACTGAACCCGCCCAGGCCCCATGCAACGAGCACGTATACCGAAGCCCCGAGCATCGCGCCCGCCACGCCTTCCCATGTCTTGCCTGGGCTGATGCTGGGTGCAAGTTTGTGTTTCCCGTATCTGCGCCCGGCGAAGTAAGCCGAAATATCGGCCATCCACACCAATCCCATCATGCCCAAAAGCCACAGCGGATGATCCCCGCGCAAATCCATCATCGCCAATCCGGTCGGAACCAGCACCACCCATCCGACCAGGGCCATCAGCGGGGGCTGTTTGACCTTCCAGCCCGCCATCAGCCAGGTCGGCACAATCGCCAGCCACAACACGGCAGACAAGGAATAGACCATCACATGCAGCAATGCCTGCTGTTGGGTAGGGTGGGTGGCATCGAACCAGAACAGGCCCAGCATCATCGCCAGTGTCAGCCACCAGAAAACATGCGCTGCCCTGTTACTGAATCCGGCCAACCTCGACCATTCCGAGGCGCCCTGCAACACCATCACAATCACCATTGCCGCCCATCCGGCAGCAGGCAAAACAAACAAAGCCAGCAGGAACAACACCAGCAGAATGAGCGCGGTAATCACCCTTTGCCTAAGCATTCTGATCCCGCTGTCCGGCGTTACGCTGCAATTGCTCGCTGGTACGGCCAAAACGCCGTTCGCGTTTTTGATAGGAGGCAATCGCCTTGTTCAATTCGATGCGGTCGAAGGCAGGCCACAAGGTATCGGTGAAATACAACTCGGTATAAGCAAGCTGCCACAACAGAAAGTTGCTGATACGCTGCTCACCGCCGGTGCGGATGAACAAATCCGGCTCGGGGGCATCGCTCATCGAAAAAAAAGGCTGCAGATCTTCTTCGGTAAAGGATTGCGCGAGCTGGGGATGCTCCTTAAGCATGGCCTTCACGGCCTGCATTACGTCCCAGCGCCCGCCGTAATTTGCCGCTATGGTGAGCGTAAGCGCGGAATTCCCGGCCGTAAGCCGCTCGGCGTCTTGCATAGCCTGCCCGAGCTTGGCGTCGAAACGGCTGCGATCCCCGATGATTTTCAGGCGGATGCCATTCTGGTGCAGTTTGGCCACTTCACGTTCCAGCATTTTCAGGAATAACTTCATCAGAAATGAAACTTCATCAGCGGGGCGGCGCCAGTTTTCGCTACTGAACGCGAATACCGTAAGGTACTCGACGCCCATATCCCTGCAGGCTTTCACCACCTCGCGCAACGCCTCCACCCCGCGCTGATGTCCCGCCACGCGCGGCATCAAGCGCTGCTTGGCCCAGCGCCCGTTGCCGTCCATGATTACGGCGATATGGCGCGGCACGCTGGTGATGTCAGGGATGATGCGGGTGGAACTGGGCGGAAGATTAGTCATAATTCCAGGGGCCATAATTCCGCGTTATCGCTGGAATCAGACTGCCATCAGGTCGGTTTCTTTCGCGGCCAATGCCTTGTCAATTTCAGTGACAAAGCGGTCGGTCAATTTCTGGATCTCGTCCTGGGTGCGCCGTTCCTCATCCTCGGCGATTTCCTTCTTCTTGAGCGCTTCTTTCAGTGTGTGATTGGCATCGCGGCGAATGTTGCGCACGGCCACCTTGGCGGTCTCGCCTTCAGTCTTGATCACCTTGATCAGGTCGCGGCGGCGCTCTTCCGTCAACATCGGCATCGGCACCCGGATCATGTCCCCGTTGGTGGAAGGGTTCAGCCCCAGGTCCAAATCGCGGATCGCGCGCTCGACCGGGCCGACCATGTTTTTTTCCCAGGGCTGAACGCCTATCGTACGCGCATCAATCAGCGTGATATTGGCAACCTGGGTGACCAGCGTCGGGCTGCCGTAATAATCCACCGTCACATGATCCAGCAAACCGGCATGCGCGCGCCCGGTGCGCACCTTGCCCAGATCGACTTTCAATGCATCCAGCGATTTCTGCATTTTTTGTTCGGTAGTTTTCTTGATGTCAGCAATCATGCTTTCTCCTGTGTCAACAAACGCGCAGCCTAATCAACACGCACCAGCGTACCTTCTTCCTCGCCCAACACCACGCGTTTCAGCGCGCCCGGCTTGAAAATGCTGAACACGATAATGGGCAATTTCTGGTCCCGGCACAGCGTCAGCGCCGTCGCATCCATGATCTGGAGATTCTTGCTGATCGCCTCGTCAAAACTCAGGCTCTGATAGCGAACCGCGCGGGGG